>CAZZML010000014.1:0-1773 GCA_964654735.1 uncultured Roseivirgaceae bacterium
ATATCTTATATTTCTCTGATAAATGACCTTATTGAAAATAAGGATACCTATACCCAAAGAAGACAAGCCTTTTTAGATCATTTACTGGCTAGGTTTGGTGAAAAGTTCACCGATTATACAGTCTTGCAATATCAACATAAAATTGACCAGGAACAACTAGCCAAAGATACTATTATTGATCAATCAAATTATTTAAATGAGTTTGCAGAAATAAGCAGAAACCGAGGCAAGGCCTATAATTATTTGGAACCCTCATGGAACACGCCCAATGTTTCCGGTTTTGAAAAGCGGATTTCCTTGCTGGTGGGCTTACCTGATTACAACAGACGTAATCTCTGCAATTTTGAAGTTTTTGCCTGCAGAAAATTGAGCTTAAAGGATCATCAAGGTAATACGCTGTTTAGGAGTAACACGAATTTTGAAACTAAAAATGATCTTGTTAATACCGCAGGTAATTTTCTAATGCAATTAAAAGATGAGAAATATTATTCTCATTTGGAAAAGAACCTAAATGCATTTGATATCAAAAAAATTGGACGCTTATTTTCTCATAAGGCCACATCAGAAAATATAAAAGAAGCAAAATTTAATTACGAGCAAGAGCTCTATAATAGTAGAGGAGAACTAATTTCCAGTAGCCATAATGAAAAAATAGCTACCATGGCGACGGCAAAGAGGAAAGAAGAAGCTTTTGTCAAAAGTATAGTAAATCATAGATTGTTGCCCACAGTGCTAGAAAGTTGTTATGTAGATGCCAATGTTGTAGAGACCGAAATTGAAACTTTAAGAAGTTGGAAATGGCGAGCAAATAATCCTAAATCAAGTGTAAAAATAGAGAGCCCTGGCGTTTTTGAAGATGTTAATGAGGCCTGGACAAATTTGGTCAAAAAAGGGCCGATTAAACCATATATTTCCTGGCATAGGCTTGCTTATAAATGGAGATTTGCACTCAATGATGATATCAAACTAGACGGTAGTGCTTGCTACACTGATACAAACAAATCATTGGCATCCTGGAGACAGGCAAAAATGCTCGGGGTAGAAAGCAAAAATTATGAAGTTGAGAAAAAGAAAGAAAGCTATAGTATTAATCTAAAGAATAATAAAGGACTCACAATAGCTTCAACAAATGAATTTGAACTCAAAAAATATGCCTCGACCTTAATTCATGATTTCATTGAACTTTTCAAAAATAGAGATACCAAACCTGAATATATAGAGGAAAAGGAAAAATTTGGTTTTAAAATCCCGGGAAGTGGACATATGCCACGCCTTATTAGTTATTGTCTTTATAATAATGAAGAAATGGCCTTAAAGGCAATGGCAAATGTTTATGCCTTGGGGGCGGAGCGGAAAAACTATTTATTATCAGGAGATGAAGCGAATCCGGTTTATAATTTTATGCTAAGGAATGAAGAAAATCAATTTATTGCACTGGCTCCTGAACCTTTTGAGATAGTTTCAAATAGAAACAAAGAATTAACTAAAATAGTAAACTTTGTAAAAGGTAAGGAATCACCCATCTTAGTAAAAGAAGAACCTAAAAGATTTGTTTGGGAACTTAAAGACGGTAACAAAACGTTGATGCGTGCCAATAAAGAATATTTGTCTGAGATCAATGCGAAAAAAAATTGTGATAAACAAATTGCTACAGAAGCCACTAAGAAAACTATAAAAGTATTGAATGAGAATCTTTACGATTTTAAGATCAAAAAAGTACCAATTGCTTACGATTTTGTTTATGGAGATACAGATGTGACTGGTGCCTTTAAC
>CAZZML010000014.1:1873-19937 GCA_964654735.1 uncultured Roseivirgaceae bacterium
ACCAATTGCTTACGATTTTGTTTATGGAGATACAGATGTGACTGGTGCCTTTAACTCGATTTTTAAATGCAAGAATTCTTTTAATGAAAAAGACAAAGCCATAATAGCCTATGCTGCCTTTGTAAAGGAACTACCCGAACTTCAATTAAAAAGATCACGCAAGAAAGGCGAAAAACATGATTTTGCTTTATATAAAGCTAAGAGTACCGAGCCTATTGCCATTCAGTATAAAGATAAAAAGTATAAGGCCTCTTTTGAAAATGCTACTGCTCTTACAACATATATGAGTAGTGTATATAGAAGAGACCTAGAAGCAAATAGGAATTATATTGCCCGGGAAATGACCGAGAATAATGAAGGTTCATTTGCATGGAGTTTTTTAAAAAAGGATGCTCCAATTGCCATCAGTAATTTTGTAAAATCAAACGAGTGGGTTGGGATTTTAAAACCGAAAATATGCGGTTTAATTCCACCTGTAAACTTACATAATTGTCCCCCTAAAAAAAGGGTTGTTTGTCCAAATAAGGATCCAAAAAAATACCATTATCAAGTTTGTTTTCAGGACTATTCAGAAAATACTTTTGTATTGAATAGTTATGTGGGCTATAATACATCCAAAGAAGCAATCGATGCTATGGAGAAAGAATGGTTAGATCTTATACAGATTGCCAGGGACCCATTGGAATATAACGAGGGTCGCATTAGTATTGATGAGATCTATAAAGATCCGGAGTCTGAAGCTTGTGGTGAAAGCTCCATTATAGCTGTTATTCCTGAAGAGATTAGTTCTTTATTTAGTGGAGATACTGCGGCTCTAATAAAACATTATATACAATTGGCAGATCTATTTCCAGTCTATAAAGAGCTGGCCGAAGACGATCAAATATGCTATCGCTATAAAATGGTAGTACCTAAAGAAGGCTTATCATTAAGCGACGAAGAAATTGATGTTTTAAGTGACACTCAAAACCCACATCTAGGAGTTTTGATATGGAAAAGCGTCGAAAAGTATCAAAGTGTAGAAGATGCTATTAAAGCCTATCAATATTTTTATAGCTTGGCTGATATGTCAAATAATTGCAGGGGTTTTTGTGATAATGGTAAGAATTATATAGGACTAATTGAGGTCTTAGCAGAGAGTTTTTGTGAATTTAAAACTGTTGAAGAAGCCTGGGATGATGCCTTTCCTGAACTAAAAGATACTTGTAACGACTGTGTCCCTGGTGGTATACGAGCTTTTATATATGCCGCAGAGGATTGTAATAATTTTATTCCTGTTTGTCGTCAGAATTATTGGACATTTAAGGTAGTAGCCCCAACATATTTTGTAGCCAATCATAATTGTTATTATAATTCTGAAGCCATTAGAGATAAACAAAAGAGAGAATGGCTAGGAAGGCTTGAAAATTTAAACTGGAGTAATTATATCACTGTAAAAAGTTTTGAGAGTAAAAATCTACGATCAATTATGTCCTATTTGTCGGATGCCACCGGAGATAAGCCCCAGTTTGATACTTTTAGTAAATTTTGTGATCTGATCCTAACTGTACGTCGATGTTTAAAAGTATGTCCTCCAAAAAAAGAGGAGTCCATAGAAGATAGAAGTTTGACATGGGAACAACGCTTTATTAAAGTTTTTGACCAATGTTTAATCGATTCCTTAAAAGGGAAGATCTCAATTGTTGAATTATTAAAAGATGCAAAGCTTAGTCTAAAAGATCTGATACACATGTCGAATTATTTCCCAGTGTATAAAACAGATACTGGATATTGCTATCGAGTGTATTGGATAGAGGGTGAAGAGCCTGTGTCTAAGGTTTTGCAACCCTGTGGTTGCGAAGAAGAGGAGACAAAAGAAACTGAAGTGTTTACAGAAGACTATCCTTTTATAAGTAGTCAATGTTTTGATTGTTGTGAAGAGGCATTAAAGGCTTTTATAACTTTTTGTGAGTTGATAACTACAGGGGTATATGAAGTAGAGAATGTATCTAGAACAGAGGCGGGTCCATATTCATTTCAAATAATAGATAAGAGTAAAATTCTTGCATTCCACCCTCAACATTATAAGAGTTTACAAGAGATTGAAGATGTCATAAAAATTACTAAAAATTGTGTAAGTGATGTTGGGATGCATTTGCTGGAACATGTGCTGTTAAGACCAAAAACAGAAGAAGAATGCAATTATAGAATATTTACTGGTGACGATGTGGGTCAACATTTTAAAAGCTGCTTACTTCCTATCTGTCCTGATTATGATTGTACCATAGACTGGCAGCCAGATCTTGAAAAAGATGATCCTTGTGCCGAAGAAAAAAATCCATCCATCCACTACGTACCGGGAAGTGACCCTTATTCTTTTTGGGCAACCCTGGTATTACCTGCATGGGCCAAACGTTTTAGAACAACGGAAGCCAGAGTGGCTTTTGAAAAGTTACTTTATACAGAAGTGCCGGCTTTAGTGGGTCTACACATATTGTGGTTAAGCCCACGAGATATGTGCAAATTTGAAGAGAATTATCGTAAGTGGTTGATATGGATGCAAGATCACAGCCCTGATGCTGTACTTTGTGACCCCAATGGAATTCCACCAAATTGTTTAATTGTTGATTGCATTAAAACCTTAGAAACTGAAGAAGCCTGTCTCACGAAACCGGGAGCTAAAGGCGAATGCAATTGTAAAGAAAAGTATCCAGACAAGATTAGTGAATGTTGTTTGCCATCTACCACTGAAGGTAGCATTTTTTGGAGCCCATGCTTACCATCATTAAATGAGGAATTTTCATCAACACATTTGGCTCTAACAAATGAGACATCAACAGGTACCCTTAAGGATAAAAAAACAACAAAGAAAAGCGTTAAAAAAGCATCTAAGAAAGAAATCCTGGCAAAAGTAAGACAACGTAAGCCTCAATATTTAGCCAATATCAATGCTCTGGAGAATGATGCAATTCTCAAAACAAAAAGCTTTGAACGCAGCGCTCATTTTTTAAAAAACATACCTAGGGTGGAGGGCTATAAAAAATTAATAAATTTCTTTAAACAATACAGTTTGCAAAAGGATAACCATAAAGAAGACTATTTAGTCTTACTTAAAAATGCTACCTGGTACTTATTAGATCAAATGGTTCTCCATAATGCTGTAATAAAAAAAGAGGGATTAGAAGATTTAAAATCTAGCCTAACAATATTAAAGGACAAAGGTCAGTCACTCAAAGAAATTGGTAAAGAATGGCATATTGAGGAAGTAAAACCCTTGGTGAATACAGCACTGGTAAATAAATTTAAACGGATGTTAAAATAATATGACCAATAGGCACCTCATAGGGAAACAAGTATTTGAAATGGAGCTCAGTAGCTCAGAAAATGCCTATGCTTTTCAACAAAAGGTGAGTAATATTTTAAAACATAAAATGCTTCCTTTATTAGAAAAATTGTTTGACGGTTTTGTAAATGATAATGAAGTACTGCGTATTGATTACCTAGAAATAGAGCTTGGCACTATTGATCCAAAAAATCTAAATAATCTTATGGGGCTTGTCCTGAAATCCTTAGAAAGTGCCTTACGAGAAAAAGTGCAACGATCTCCTTCAGAAAAACTTGATGTCGATTCCAATAACCGGAATATGTTTAACAAAGCAAGGAAGGATAATAAAAAGGATTATAGCGTTCAAGACAAAAAAAGAGAAAGCAGGAATCGCAATAATGTACCCGATGATAAAAATTATCCGACAACCCAAAGCAGAGCAGCACAAGGTAAACAAGCCCTACATATCTATTATTTTAAGCTATGGCTTAATTGGTTGGTAAAAGGAACACTGCCCTCATATGCTATACATCCTGAAAAAGACTTGATCTTGTATGTTTTGGAAGCTATGGTCTTAGATATTGAGGCCGTTGAACGCTTAAGGAAAACAATATTAGAGCATCCCATGGCGCTCGAACGTTTGGTACTGCAACATCAAACAAAAGACCTGGTATCATTCATGGAGCTTTTTACTGGCTTTTCTCATAAAAAATTATCTGCGGTTATAAAGAACCATATAAAGAACTTAACTAGAGATAAACCAAAGTCAAAAATACCAAGCCTAAGACAACAGGAAATCCTCGTATGGAAGCATGTCGTTCAAAGGGTGATTGTTCATAAAGAAAAATTAGACCATGCTGCTGTCAAGGCAAGTTTAGAGAAAATACAATTGAAAGAAAAAGAGTTACCGGTTGAGAAAGAGGGTTTGGCATCTCCTCAATTTTTTAAAAATGCCGGGGTGATACTGCTACATCCTTTTCTCAATACTTTTTTTAAACAATTAGGCCTATTAAATGGCTCAACATTTAAAAATATCAGTTGCCAAAGTAAAGCGGTCTTGCTCTTACATTTTTTAGCGACCGGAGAAAAAAATGCCTCTGAATATGAAATGCTCCTCCCTAAATTTTTATGTGAGATGCCTGCTAATATACCCATGGATCATACTATTAAGATCAGTAAAAAAGAAAAGAAAGAAGCCCAGAATTTATTAGAAGCGGTTATAGAACATTGGGGTGCCTTAGGGAGCACTTCCCCGGAGGGATTACAGGAAGGCTTTTTATGTAGAGAAGGAAAATTAGAAAAAGAAGAGTCGGGTTGGAAGCTCTATGTGGAGCAAAAAACCATGGATATTCTCTTAGATAGATTACCCTGGAATTTAAGCCTAGTCAAACTCCCATGGATGAAAGAAATCTTAAAAGTAGAATGGAGATAATTAATTAAATATAATATAAAAAAAACGACATATAAATTAAAAAGAAAATTGCAAACAGCCGAAATAAAAACAAGTTCCTCCGCTCATAATCAGCTACAAATGAAGCGGCAACCTTTTTTTAACAAAGAAGGGCAGGGCAGTTTTTTTTCCAGATCTAACCAAGCCCCTAGTTCGTTTTTTAGCCCCAGTACAATACAGCCAAAATTGACCATTGGCCAACCTAATGATAAGTATGAAGTAGAAGCCGATAACATGGCAGATAAGGTAGTACAACGTCTAAGCGAATCTTCAAATCAAAACGCTTCCGCTGGTACAACCAGCCCAGGTATCCAACGCAAATGTTCAAGTTGTGAAGAAGAAGACAAACTACAAAAAAAAGAGGATGACTTCGCTCATAATGATGTGGATGTACAACGTAAACCTATTTTTGAAAGCAATGCCGAACGCCCCGACTCTGATATACAAAGTAAATCTTTAACTACTCCAAACCTCCAGGCAAAATGTTCTAGCTGCGAGCAGGAAGAAAAATTACAAAAGAAGGAAGAAGAAGAATTGCCCAATAGTGAATTATCCCTGCAACGAAAAACTGGTGATGTACCATCAGAAAGTTCTCCAAATCTAGAGAGCAGATTAAGCTCAAGTAAAGGAAGCGGAAGCTCGCTCCCCTCAGATATACAAAGCTCCATGGGCTCAGAATTTGGAGCCGATTTTTCTAATGTAAGAGTACATACCGGCACTCAGGCCGTACAAATGAGTCAGGACATCGGGGCTCAGGCCTTTACTCATGGAAGTGACATCTATTTTAACCAAGGAAAATACGATACTAATTCCAATTCAGGTAGGCATTTATTGGCTCATGAGCTGACGCATACGGTGCAGCAATCGGGTGGTATGATTAACAAACAAGAACTTTCTTACACAAATGTTGAAACGATTCTATTAAATCACGAATTTGAGGAGGTTACTATTCCTGACAATACTGAAATCGAAGCAACAACATGTCCTGATTTAATACCAGACTACCCAACTGAACCCAATGTTGGTAGAATAAGAAGAGAAAATGAAAGCATCTATGAAAGAATGTTGAATGCTGGAGGAGATTATCTCGATAAATTTGCCTTACTTAGAATGGCATTTCCGAACATCACAGACTTTTGGAATCACTTGCCACTATCTTTGAAGGTTATGATTATCGATCAAAATATTGACCGATTTATTCTTCAAATGACCGCTTCAAATCGACTTCCGGGTAACCTTCAACTAATTGGAAAAATTCTTAAACCGGGTCTCGTTGCCTTTGCACAGAGATTAAAGGGGATGCAACCTGAGTTAAAATTAACAGTTTTTGAGAGGGCTGCCACATTAATAATTGATCCAAATTTCTACCTTGGAGTATTAAAAGGTTTGGTAGTTGGATTCTTTATTGATGGATTGGTGGGAATAGTTCAGATGATTATAGATATTATTTGTCTAGTTCCAAAAATTCGTAATTTTTTTATTGCAATCGGTCGTTTTATGGGTATGATACCAGAGGAAATTAGATCTTTGTTACATTCTGTTTCCCAATTAGAATCAGAGCTACAAAATGTCGCTAAAACTGCTGGACAAGAATTCAATGAAATTATTAATGACCCCCAAAGAATGACCGGTATTCTGGATGCGCTGTCCACTGCTAGTACCGAAATATCTTCTAAAATCGGACAAAAAGTGGCTGATCTTTATATAGGCTCGTATCAAATACCAAGTTTCCATTTAGGAGAAATACTTGGAAGGGTAATCGGGCAAATAATTTTTGAAGTAGTTATAGCAGTATTCACCTTTGGCGGTGGACTTGCGGTAACGGCAGTTAAAGGTGTGGTACGGCTCGCCGGAAAACTTCTTAGTAAAATAGGCCAATTCATATTTCCATTGATAAGGTTGTTAAGAATTATATTTAGGCATTCTCTTAAAATTATTTCTGGAGTCATGAAATTTTTAACTTCTGGCTTTAGACGAGTCGGTTCAAAATTAAGATTAGTTCTAAGGTATATAAATAAGATATTTAGAAGATTTCTAAGAGATTGTCGGTCTGGAAGCTTAGTTTGTAAAAGAAGAAGAAGGCAACGCAATAGACAGACCCGTAGAAGAGCAGGACGTGCAGGTAGAAGAGCACGAAGAGGGTCACATGCAAATTTAGACGATAGAGCTAGAAATCATATTAGGAGAGGCCACGGATCAGCTAATACTTCTAATAGACTTATTGAGAGAGCTAGGGCTGATGGTCTTCCTCAAGGTCGATTTTTTAATAATTCCTCTATTGATGAAGCGGCGGAATTGAGTAGGGGCGTGCGTGGACACGTAGCACCTAATGGAAATTATGTTCAAGAGGTTACAGTTCCAGGTGTGGGTGAGGTCTTCTATCCGAATGGACATAGAATTAGTACTAATATAGTTCGTGTAATTCGTGAAGGTGGAACCGCACATGGAAGGATTATTTCTAGTTATCCAGTTCCAACTGTGGCTGCAAGAAGTAGATTGGGTTTAAGTGGTAGCGGTTCTGCAATCATACATCCCAAACTAATAATTGGTCAGTCCAATAACAAATATGAAGTGGAAGCAGATATCATGGCTGATAAGGTGGTGAACCGGCTTTCTTCAGAAAACAATTCTTTTTCAACAAGCAAACATCAATTAAATAACGTAATTCAAACGAAATGCAGTGAATGTGAAAAAGAAGAACAGCTACAAACAAAATCAGAAGACAATACCAAAGAAAGTGTACCAAACTTAGAAAATAGATTGAGCTCTAACAAAGGAAAAGGAAATTCATTGTCACCTGTGATTGAAAATTCTATGGGCTCGGCCTTTGGAGCCAATTTTAGTGGAGTGAGAGTTCATACAGGTAGTGATTCGGTTGAAATGAATAAAGAACTAGGTGCCCAGGCTTTTACTCATGGTTCTGATATTTACTTTAATCAGGGTAAATATGATACCAATTCGAGCCCCGGCCAGCATCTCTTGGCGCATGAGCTGACGCATACTATTCAGCAAGGAGAATCAAAAACAGAAAACAATATCCAAAAGTATGATTGGGCTGGACCTGATTTGGATTTAACGGATGATAGAGATGAACCGAGTGTACCAACTCCTCCAAAAGTAACTGATAAAATGGAGTCCCCTAAAGAATGGTATAATAAAAACAAAAATGATTTATGGTATAATTTGCATAAAGAAGTAGTACTTAATAATCATGAATATATTTCACCAAGTGCTATTGGTTTAGATAAAAAATTTGATTTAAATTTAAGTATTAACGAAAGCCGTATTCTAGCTTATGCTTATGCTTTTGTAAAGCTTAGTTCATGGGATGAACTTAGGCAGTATTCAACGCCTTATGAAGTAGAGTCTACTATTCGAAGAATTTTACTTTCTAGAGGACCACTACCAATTGACAGACCGGAAGGTGAATATCAATATTATGGAGAGGATGTAATATATTATAATAGGGAGATAGAGAAAAATATTAAAATAATTTTTGCTAACAGAGTAAGAGAATCTTTGCCAAAGCTTGTTTTCCAGTTCATTGCAGGTAGTTATAAAAATATGATGGAAATCTGGAAAGCTAAACCTTACGAAGAACAGTATGATTTTAAACATGTCCCTCCTCACCCTCAAAGCATAGATAGGAATGGATACAAGTTGCCCACAAGGGCAAAATATCCAAAGACTCAGTTTCCTGATGCTGGCTTTATTATTCCATCCCATCCTTTTCATAAAGCAGTAATATTTAGTTTGCTAGGAGGTAAGACACCAGGTATAGATCCGATTAAAATTAATTATAATAGGCTGATTAATGACTTTAAAGACAATCCTGATAACATTCTTGCCGGAGAAATGGTACTCCGACCAATTACGAATTTTGAATGGAATATTAAAGGGGGAAATAAAGAATGGATTAAAGTTCTTCAGCCTTCTGAAGCAACATCAGAAGAGGTTGCCACCGGTTTATATGGAGATGCTTCTCTTGCCTCGGAAATAATAAATGCTTCTCCTCTTTTCGGCTTTAAATCTAAATTTTTAAAACTTGATTTGAAAATAGCTTGGTTAGTAATTAGTGCTTTTGGATCTGAAGAAGGTACAGATACATTTTTAGAAACTGCTATTTTGAATCAATCGAAAAAATTTGCACCTACTGGAGCAAGTCAAGAAGAAATTAAAAACAGAATGGGTTTTAGCCTGATGTTATTAGAAGGTATTTCGACCAAAATAGAAGGCATCGGAGGTAGATCTGGGGTTGGAAAAAAAGTCCAAAATCACCTGAAAGAACGTATTCAAATTCTTAAAACATCAAACGATACAAGTCTCTCCATAAAGTGGGATGCTCATTCTCTTGCCCAAAAGAAATTGATTAAGAATATTCATAAAGCGATAGAAAAAGCAGGTTTTATTTATGCTCAAATTAACCCTGACAATAAGCAAAAAAGAGAAGAACTCCCATCTTATATACAAACTACTTTTTTTGATATCCTTACTGGATACTCCGAAGCTACCGACCAAAGTGATTTATTGGAAACTGCAACTGCACTTTTTAATATTGCTGAGAATCGTTCAAAAACGCTTGAAACAGATCAATTAGAATCACAACTTCACGAAGTGCATGAATCTCTAAAAGATGATTTCAAAGTTAATAGAGATATAACAGATGAAAACGCTAAAGAAATGAACATGGAAAATGTTCATGAAAAAACAAAAAAAACTGATGTTAAACAACTAAGAAGTCAAGAGAAATTATTAAGAGAGCAGTTATACCTTTCAAAATCATCTGATCCTGAACAGAGAAAAAGGTCTGCAGAAAAGTTAAAAATCCTCAAAGAAAAGACATTGCATCTGAAAGAGATTTCTACACTTTCACAATGGCTTAGCCATTTAGAAAATTTCGACGAATTTATTGATAAAAATAATGAGATCAGTTTAGCAGGAGCGATTATAAATCGAGATGATCTTTTTTGGGAATTAAGGGGGAAAGCACGCAAAATATATTATCGTTATTGGTCTATTTATGGAGACTATCAGGATACTTTTAAATTATGGGGAGAATATGAACTTGAATTGACACAAAAATGGAATAAGGAAAAAATAGAGGGATATGAAACAGAAGAGACCATCAGCTTTGGTGATTGGTCTTATAGTTGGAATAATAAGATTATGGGAGCGAGAGAACGACTGAATCTTGAATTAAAAAACAATATCCAAAAAGATCTTTCAAATTTAAGCTCATGGCAAGAAAAGGCAAAAGATAGATTAGCTATTGAAAAATGGGTTTCTCTTGGTTTTAAAATATTAGCCTCCTTAGCAGTTGGAGTAGTCAGCGGTGGAGTTGGTTCCCTTGTAGGCGGAGGACTCCGATTAGGATTGGGATGGGGAGGAACTACAGGACGGACTATTGCCGCAGGCGTATTAGCAACAGGTGCAGAAGCAGCAACAGCAACTGGTATTTCCAGTATAATTGGACTTTCCGATCCTAGCAAAGGATTTTTTGATTCATTTGTAGAAAATTTCATAGCTACAGGATTGGTGAAATCAGTAGCCAAGTCATGGGATCTTTCTCTTGGAACAAAAACATTAAAAACAGTTGCAGGTAAAGAAGTTACATCTTTTGCAGTTTCTTTATCATGGTCTCTTTTCAATGCTAATAAGGAAGCGATGAAAAAAACGGGCAAGGGATTAACAGATGAACAAGTTGCAGAAACTGTTATACAAGAAATTGGTATGGCAATAGGTGGATTAATCTTAAAGAGGTTCGGAGCAGATAGTTTGAATACAAAATTGGAATTAAAAGGAGCGGAGTTGACGGCAAAAACTTCTTTGAAACTTGGCTTTACTCCAACTGACATTAAGTTTACAAATGATTTAGGAGAAGTCAATCAACTCAGAGTTGAGGCTTTTTTAGCTGCCGAAAAACTAAGAAAAAAACCAACTAAAACTTTGATCAAAGAAGCGGCGACCAAGGACTTGGCCGCACTAAGGTCAGAATTTGAATTGATGGCGAAAATGAGAAGGTGGGCAATGAGTAATGAAGGTAGTGCGGCTGCAAAACTTCAAGGTATTGATCCATCAGATCTTAATTCTAAAATTGTAGCAACTCAGAAGGAACATGACTCTAGAGAAGTAATGAGCCTCCTTCTTCAGTTGAATCATGAAGGTGGTGCTCTTTATAGTGCGCCTTCTGGAAAATTAAAAGGAATGGTGGATCGCTATAATAAATTAACTGAATATAAAGCGAGCTTATCTTACAATAAAGTTACTGGAAAACTTCATGCTGTAGTACTTCCTCCAAATGGACAAGCATCTTTCCGTATATTGGAAAGTGCCCCTCAAAGTATGGCTGGAAGCAAGACTACAAAAACTAAATTTAAATTATCAGAAATGTATTTATCTCTTAAATCCACAGAGGCACAAGCAGCTTTTGATACCACACTTCAACAATTTGGTTCCAAAGAAGCATTTCGAAAATTCTCAAGATGGTCGAAGAAAAAAGGAGGACTAGAAAAAGTATTATTAAATAAGAATAAGAATATATCTATCGAAAACCTTAGTATTGGATTTTCTTTTGGAGGATCTCTGCATACTATAACAATCAAAAAAATTGAAAACCAGTTAGTTATATTCATGTGCACCACCTGTGGACCTCTAATTGACAAAATTGATGGAATTCTATCAGGTTTGGATGCACAAGTTTCCACCAAAACACTCCATTCTGGTTTTGTCAAACTACGGAATAGACTTAAGCATTTGGAAAATCAAATTAATGAAAATACTATCACATCACAAGAAGCCAAAGCACAGATTAATAGAGGGATTTCAACTCTTGCAAGTCTTGAGAATGAATTAAAATTTTATGAAATTAAAATGTTGACAAAAACAAATCCTTTAGCTGCTAGGAAAAAATTAGCTAGCATTCTAGCAAAAATGCAAAGAATGAAAGTGAGTGATGTTTTAGAAAATTTAACAACAAATAACATTGATACATTAAGTGTGATCAGAAAAATGGAATTAATAGAGCACCTTTCTGAAAGTGGACAATTGTCCTTCGAATCTGATGGTGATCAAAATAATAGATTGCACACTACTTATTCTTTAGAGGAAATGGCAACTATAAAAACAAGATCAAGAAGAGAAAATACTCGTTTGGATAGTCTTACAAAAAATACGGATCCGAATAAATATGACGATTTTGTTCCTCGCCCCCAACATGAATTTCAAGAATGGTTTGATGCATTAACACCTTTCGAATTTGAAACATTGTGGTCGAATCCAGATGCTAAGGAGGTTATTGCAGCTAGAGTGAGAGCACCGGGAGGATTACATGAATGGTTAAAAGTTTCCCAACTTCCAAAACTTAAAGAATGGGGAATCTCGATGAGAGATATTCATGAATTTCGAACCCTTACTGGTAAAACAGTTGGTCGATCCTTTGTTCATGGAGGTGATGGTTCAGGCGATATGCACTTAGAACTAGATAGAATGTTTAATGACTCGGTCGATTACTTTGATTTTAGACAGAAGCTAAATAAATGGGCAGATACTGAATTAATAAATGGTAGATATTCATTACCAAGAGGTTTACAAATTATTCTGAATAAATGATACATATATAAATGTATGAAAATGAACTTAACTTTTATGAAAAGTAAAAACTAAACTCCATGACAACAAAAACATACACCCCCAGCAAAGCCCACCAATGGAATCGCTTAATATGTGACGTCCTGCATTATAATAATTTGCCACCAACACTCGTCTCAAGGGCCTTGGCGATGGTACATACAGCTATGTATGATGCCTGGACCAATTATAACGATGGCGGTTGTGAGGTAAGCACCACCACAGGTAGCCGCCTAAAACAACCAGATAGCGAATGTTCTACTGAGAATCGCGAGCGAGCTTATAGTCATGCCGCCTATACCGTGGCTCAAGCCTTACTTTGGTGTGAACTTCCTCCCGAGTACAAGAATATTTTTAGGGACTTTATGTGTCATTGCGGCTATGACCCCGATGATAAGAATCTGGGCACCGATAACGCGGTGGGGATAGGAAACTTATCCGGCCACTTTATACTGGAATGTTTTGCTGGCGATAGATCGAACCCCTGTGCTACCTTACACCCCGGTAAATACTCAGATTTTAGTGGGTATCATCCTTTGAATCCACCGGTGCCGCAGCCATTGAAATATACAGATCACTGGCAGGCACAATTAAGAAATCATAAGCCCCAAGAATTCTTAACAGCACATTGGGGCCTCGTAAAACCTTTTGCTTTAGCTTGGGGTGGGGAATTCAGGCCATGCGCGCCCATTAAATGTGAAGATAAGGAATTTGAAAAACAGGCTGCATTGGTGTTGGAATTCAGTGCCAATTTAACAGATGAGCAAAAATTGATCGCTGAATTTTGGGCAGGAATGCATGAAGATAAATTTGTAGATACGGCCCACGGTAAAAATGGCCCCTGGGCTTCTCCCCCGGAACAATGTTGCCGGCAAGCCCGTTATGTATCGCGTATGTATGGCTATAAAAATACCTACGATATAAAAATGTTCTTCTTAGTATCTAATGCCTTGTTGGATGCAGGAATTGCAGCTTGGGATAGTAAGGTCTATTACGATTATATAAGGCCCATTTCTGCCATACATCATTTGTATAGAGGCAAAAGTATAGAAGCCTGGGGTGGGCCATGTGAAGGCACCAAAAAAATAGAAGGAGAACAATGGCTACCTTATATTCCTACACCCCCTTTTGCAGAATATGTATCAGGGCATAGCACCTTTAGTGCCGCGGCAGAGGAAGTATTATATCAATTTTGCGAGAGTAGGGCTTATGGAGAATCTGTTATAATCCCCAAAGGAGGCTCAAAGATTGAACCTGGTTGTACGCCGGCCGAAGAGCTGGTGTTAGAATGGGAAACTTTAAAAAATGCGGCAGATCAGGCAGGCATTTCAAGATTGTATGGAGGAATTCATTTTATGGATGGTGATATTCAAGGTAGAAAATTGGGCTATCAGGTAGGATGTGTGGTATATGAGAAGGCCAGTGCTTATTTTAATGGAGAATTGGGTTAATTATGATGAACATTATATCCATAGCAAATTTTAAAGGAGGAGTTGGTAAGACCACGACGGCTATTAATTTGGTTGCCGGACTCATACTACAAGGAAAAAAGGTATTGCTAATTGACATTGATCCTCAGGCCAATCTGACCCAATCATTAGGATTAACAGACGAAGTCAAAACTTCAATTTACTCTGTGTTACGCAAAGAAGCTTTAGGAGAAAAAACAAAATTATTAGATGCTATGCTGCAAGTTCAGAATTTAGATCTCATACCTGCTGCATTAGAACTTGCAAGTGCAGAACTAGAGTTGGCTAGTGTTTATGGACGAGAACAGATCTTGGCTCAGTTACTAAAAAAAGTAAAAAATTATGACTTTGTCTTGATTGACTGCCCGCCTTCTATGGGCATGTTAACCATTAATGCCTTGGTGGCCAGCAATTATGTATTGATTCCGCTTCAAGCTGAATTTTTACCCTTAAAAGGCGCCAAAAGTTTTTTAAAACATTTTAAATCTATTCAAAGACTGAATAAGGAATTAACACTCTTAGGCTTTGTATTGACAAAGTATGATGCCAGGAAAAAAATGAACCAACATGTAAAGGCCCAATTAGAAAAGGAATTTCCCAAAGGACAAGTATTTAAAAGCTTGATCAGGACCAATATTGCTTTGGCCAAGGCCCAGGAGGCAGGTACCGATATTTTTACTTTCGATAAACGATCTCATGGCGCACTCGATTATGATGATCTCACCAGAGAGTTTTTGTCAAAGATCAAATCTAAAAACAAATAAAATGAAAAATATATTTTCAAGTAGACGGAATAAAAATCCTCATAATAAGGAAGAAACAGAGAAGAAAGAAGCCCCATTTTTTTCTAAAGAGGGGAAAGCCCCGTTTTTTAATAATGTCAAGGGGGCACCTGTCCAGGCAAAACTTACTGTTGGACAACCTGGTGATAAGTACGAAAAAGAAGCGGATAGCATGGCAGACGCTGTGGTAAATAAAACAGCAACTCCAGAAATTCAACAGAAAGAAATTAGTAGCATACAACGGGAATCTTTGTCCACCCCAATTGAAGATGAAAAATTAGGTACGGCTGAACAGCGCATGGAAAAAGACAAGCTAATACAAGAAAAACCAGAGCTCCAAAAAATGGAGGGAGAAGAAGAAGAGAGTATGGTGCAGCGAATGGAAGGTGAAGAAGAAGAAGGAATGATCAATAAGATGGAGGAGGAAGAGGAAGAGGCTGTGCAAACTAAAAGTAATGGTAAATCCAGTGCCGCAAGCTCAGGCTTGACCCATCAGATAAAATCAAAGTCCGGCAAGGGTAGGAGTTTGTCAAAAAACACCCAGGCAGAAATGGAATCCTCTTTTAAAACGGATTTTTCTGAAGTAAATATTCATACCGATCAGGAGGCTATAAAGATGAATAAAGAACTAGGCGCCCAAGCTTTTACACATGGGAAGGATGTATATTTTAATTCAGGAAAATACAATCCGGAAACCACAGAAGGGAAACGTTTATTAGCACATGAATTGACCCATGTTGTACAGCAGAATAAGACAGATAAGTTAAATAAATTTAGTAGTATTCAAAGAAAAGGTATTGATAATGTTGACTCAAATCATGATTTTCTTCTGAATGAATATAGCAAGGTTTCAGGGATACCTCGTGATGAAGTAACACAACATGATCCAGGATATGAAATGTGGTTGCAAGATAGTATTGACCAGCGCCCTCGGATTAATATCAATATGCAAACACCTTCCAAAGATCCAAAACCAATGCATTGGAAGAGTATGAATCAAATTAATGCCTGGGAGTTGGCAAAGTTTGAGTTTCGCCCTCAGATAAGTTATGATGTTGAAAAAGTAATAATTAGCGGCCAAAAAGGAAGTTTTGTGAAATCAGTTGATTATAGTTTTGCCAGTTCAAATTTTGAATTTTTTATTGCAAATGAAATTTATCAGAAGGCCAATGATAAATTAATCGATCGTTCCTTACGTGGAACCTGGAGAAGAATATATTGGCGAGTAAAAAAACATGGAAAAGAGCATTTCACCAGATACAGACAAGTGGTAGGAGTAATGGAAAACGAGCTAATCGCATACCTTAGAACATTACCGAGCAAAAAAAACCCCTTAATGATAAGTAAAGCAGAATTGGAATCTTATTTATTCAAATATTTAACATATTTCACTGCAAAACTTAATCATGAACTATGGAAGACAACTTGCAATTGGGAAAAAAAGGATTATCCAAATCTTCTTAAAGGAATTAATAGTGTTTCGGGTAGCTTTAAACCGTCTTGCGGACCAGCGCCTAAAGTTCCTAAAATGCCCTTGCTACCCTTAGTTATTCATTCTAAAGTTAAAAAGAAAGCACACTCAAGAAAAAAAGGGAATAGATCAAAATGATTGATTTTATTAAAATCTTAACAAGTTTATTTAGTGGATCCGTTAATCGCAGACCAGATAAATAGCAAAAATAAAAAAATGATATGAGCGAAAGTCAAATAGATTATAAGGTTTCAAACAGGTTAATAGCTCCAGAGTTTAACTACCTTAAAAGATTGATCCAATATCGCTTGGAGCGGTATTTTGACCTTAATGGAGGTATATCTGCACCTACCTTGCCGGTAGTAGAGACCTGGTCTATGCAAGTACCGGAGGAAATACTCAATGCCACACTTTTTGAGGCAGAATTGACCTTATTACTCCTGGCAGCCTGTCCTCATATTCAGAGTAATCTAATAGACAACATTGTGCAGGGCACTTTAGAATCTACAGGAGATTTCCCACAATTAGGTGGGGTAAGAGGTAAAAATTTCAGAGGTTTTTTACCAACCGGCGAGACGGCATTATTTTTAATAGCCGGAGATAATGCTAAGAAAAGAAAGGAGGTACTTTCCTTCTTTAGTGCCGATCATTTTTTTGCCAAACATCATATCCTAAGGCTAGACGATGCTCCGGATGGAGAACCCGCCATGAGCGCAAAAATTCTTTGCTCTGAAGATTATATAGATCTATTTATTTCAGGAAAAATAAAGAAACCAGGGTTTAGTATGAAATTCCCAGCCGAAATTATTGAAACGAAGATGGATTGGGAGGATCTCATTCTAAATACAGAGACACACACGCAAATTGAAGAATTGCAAACATGGATCGCCCACGGACATACTTTGTTGAACGATTGGGGCATGGATAAAAAATTAAAACCCGGGTATCGAGTACTCTTTCACGGACCACCGGGAACAGGTAAAACGTTAACGGCAAGCTTATTGGGAAAATATACAGGTAAAGAGGTGTACAAAATCGATCTATCTATGGTGGTTTCTAAATTTATTGGAGAAACGGAGAAAAATCTGGCAAACTTATTGGCTAGGGCCGAAAAAACAGAAAATATCCTCTTTTTTGACGAATGTGATGCGCTGTTTGCAAAGCGTACCAATGTAAGAGATGCTCATGACAAATATGCCAATCAGGAAGTTTCTTATTTGCTGCAAAGAATTGAGGGGTATAAAGGTCTGGTTATTTTGGCAACTAATTTAAAGAGCAATATAGACGAGGCTTTTTTACGAAGGTTTCAATCAATTGTTCATTTCCCTCTCCCTAAAGCAGCAGAACGTTTACAATTATGGGAAAAGGCTTTTCCCGCTAAAGTCAGGTTACATCAAGATGTAGATCTACCAAAGAATGCTCAAAATTATGAATTATCAGGAGCCGAAATAATGAATGTAGTGCAATACGCTTGTCTACGAGCCTTGGCAGCAAATAAGAAAACGATCTATCAGGAATATATTCTAAATGGCATACAACGGGAGTTTCAAAAGAGTGGCAGGATTATGCGATGATTATTTTCAAAATTTTCTTCTTATCTACTGGGAGAATGATAAGAGATGTCAAATTCATAGGTTGTGAACTTAGTTTTTTCAATAAAATAATTAAAAAATAGTTTTAAAACTCATTGAAAACCATGAATTTTAAAACCCCCTAGTTTCTCTATTGTTTAATATAGCTAACTCCAATACATTTATAGAGTATGGTTTTGATAAATAAAATCTAAATATGAACGGAAAAAATTAAAATAGAAAGTGAAAATACAAACAGGTTAAGTATATAGTTTTCTTGATGATTGAAAAAAGGGGGAAAATCCCCTTGAAAAAAAGGGGAAAACCCCTGTTGAAAAAGTTGTTTAAAAAGATTAATTTTAGTGTTGAAATAAAGGCTCTAAATCTACAG
>CAZZML010000015.1:0-19856 GCA_964654735.1 uncultured Roseivirgaceae bacterium
AAAATATTATCGTCAATTGGCAATTGAATGGCAGTTGGTGTAAAGGATGGATCGTTGGATACTTCGTTTCCTAGCGCATCTCTCCAAATAACTCTGGCTTCTACAGGGTCTCCATTTCTATCAAAACCTGTTAACTGATTGGTAATGGTGGCCGTTGGAATGTTGCCTAGGTCTGTTACGCAATAGGTATTATTTAGCTCCGATATTTGAGGTTTAAAGGGTTGTGCATAAACTACCATCCTTTTGGTTATGGTGTTTTCGCATACAATTGAAAACTCATTTCCTTCTGCATATCTGTACACAATATCAACCGTATCACCATTAATGGAATCTTGCACTATTAAATTTTGAATTTCCAACTTAAAATCAGTCCATTTCGTATTGTCTCCCGGGCTGCCATTATCACTATAAGTAATTGCATTCGGCTCAGGTCTGTTGGTGGTAAACTCATAAAATGTTCCAGTTGCAGCACTTATAACATTTGAAGGGATTAAATCTATCGAAGGGCTTGTTGAACATGCTTGGTTTACAGGTAGAGTGAAGTTTAAGGTGGGTCTAGCGAACACAGTAGTGTTTTGTTCTCTAAAGTCAATAGCTCCAGATACGGAATCTGCAACATAATACCTCACGGCCAATGTCCTTTTTTCAGAAGTGTTTAAATATTGCCCAACACTATCAGGAACAAAAATATAGTTCAGTGGTGTGCTATCTAGAACTAATCCTGCGAAGGCGGATTGAGTTGGGTTAAGTACTACAGTATCATTTTCTACAATTCTCCAACGGATGTCAGTTTCATTGGCTTGCAAAAATGGAACTAATATTGGTGATGCGAGATTGTAAGCACAATAGCCACCAGCTAATCCTGTAATTAAACTAGTTCCATCAAAAAGTGTAAATAGTTGAGTTCCTGAACTTGTACATCCATTGCTATTTGTAAAACTATATGAAATGAGATAATCATTATTACTTGGTATTATCGAATCGTAGGTAAGTAGTGAAGGATTAAATATCCAATCATCATTGGAATCTTTATAAACCGCTTGGCCCGAAAAGAAAATGATAGTATCGCTGCTGTCTATCAAAGGAATAGTATCATTACTGGGCGTAATGCTCACTAGTTCAATAATTAGAGGTGAATTTTCCGTACTAAAATTTGTTTGAAGAGGTAAAAATGAAACTGAAGGCAATGGATTAACAGTTACGTTTAAACTCTGGTTACCGCTACAACCGTCAGTATTTGTTTCGGTTACATCAATTGTTTGGGCAGATGTTGTAATATTAGCGCCTGAACCCCAATCTACAATAATAGTACTGGTGCCTTGCCCCACAAAAGTTGTTCCGTCAGTAGTTGGAACTGTCCAATTATAACTACTACCTGCATTGTTGGAAACAGAGTAAAGAACCGAATTATCTCCTTCGCACACAGAAAGAGCCGGGCTATTAAAAGCAATGGTCGGAATTAAACTAAGTGATAGGGTCATTGGTTCCGCACTTGGAGTACCCACTCCACCTGTAGGTGTTAGTTGTAGATTAGCATACCCTAATGTGTCTTGCTCGTAATTTGACAACGTATAAGTTCCATTTAAAATTGTGGAACTAACGGTTCCTCCATCAAAACCAGCATAGCTTCCACCATCAGGATCAGCACCATCTGGTATTCTCTCCCATAATCCACCTGTTGCATCTCCACCAACTTTACCATCCAATGTAACTATTACAGGGTTTACGACATTTCCATCCCAGCAGAAAGTACTACCTCCTCCTGCAATTTCAGGTGTGGCGGTTGCATCTGCCACAAAATTTACAATTAAATTGTCTGAAATAGGGTCGCAAGCAATAGGATTTGCCCTTGTGGTTAACGTTAAAATAACACTATTATTGAAGATGTCATTAATTCCAATGTTGTAATCAGTTATTAAAACAGAGCTATCATTAAAATTACCATCGCTAGATGCCGGAACTGTCCAGCGAATACTATCTGCTCCAGAAAAAGAAGGAGGGAATGTAAGAGGCCCTGGGCTTTCATCTAGCGTAAACACCAAACTATTGATATCCGTAATGTAATAACTTAGCTCTCCGAGTGCATCTCCACCTGCTTCTACCACGGCTCTAGAATTTTCTCTTACCGTATAACTGCCTGAAATTTGAGCTAAAGGAACACTACATCCTTCATTATCGGTAACACCAGTTAATGTATATATATTATCTTGGTCTAAGTGAACCGGGTTAATATTGATATCAGCTCCTGAAGTATAACCGTTTTCAATCAAGCCATCGTTAATTGTTAATGCTTGATTTTCACGGGTGTAATTAATAGTATAATTAGAAGTACCGCCAATAATAGCAATAGCCAAGGTAGATTCTGTTGTTGACCCACTGCTGCAAACTGTTGCATTATTAATACTGCCAAAATCTAGTACAGCACTACTTGGACCAACTAAAACGGTAGTAGGAATAATGGCCAGTGTATCTGTTTTAACTTCTACTTGTGGGTTACCTGTAGAATTGTCTTTCATAGCAATAATAGGCCCGGTTAACGAATTTAAAGGTGCTACTGCACGTACTTCGGTATCGCTGATAACCACCACATCACTGCCAGTAGCCACTTGGCCACCTTCAAAAGTTACATGGGTTACACCTGTTAAAAAGGATCCGTTAATAATAAGGTTTTCACCAATACAAATGGCAGTGCCAGTTTCAGGGGCAATGCTGGTAATTATAGGAGGGCCAAAGGTTACGAAATTCCAATCGGTTGAGGTATTATAGCCTGCAAATTGGTTGCCTGCCAAATCGAGTACAATTGTGCCATCTATGGTAATGTAAAAACTAGTGGTTTTATCAAGACTTGTCCCAGGATTTATAATGATTTGGTCAGTCCCATTAAATGATACTTCGGTAGGTGCAGTGGCCATATCATAGCTTGCAACTATACTATTTGAATCAGATTTTATGATGGAAATGAAGCCAGTATTAATCAGTTGAATATCTTCTGCAAATTGGATTATAAAATTACCATCTACATTATAATTAAAACTATCATCTGCCGGGGTTAATGTGAGGACGGTTGGTTCATCGGTATCAATTATAATGGTTTTATCATTTTGTATAGAGTTGCCTCCATTAACCGCAGGTAGGGTTAGAATGGCATCTAGGTTTACAACATCTCTAATAGTTCCTCCATTTAGTACCAACGAGTTAGTAGCTATATAGTCTAACGGATTAGCATTATCGGTAGCGCCTACGGTGTAGGTAAACGTATGAGTAAGGCCTGCAACATTAGGTGTGTAAGTAGCAGTGCCTCCAGAGTTTAAACTCAACACAGGGCTTCCGGTAAAAGCAACAACTT
Organism: uncultured Roseivirgaceae bacterium; assembly: GCA_964654735.1. GTDB lineage: Bacteria > Bacteroidota > Bacteroidia > Cytophagales > Cyclobacteriaceae > JAKISE01. Next base: position 3,347 of record CAZZML010000015.1, read on the forward strand.
CGTCAAAGGTTATTTGAATAGATACTACGTTTACATCGTTATAATACCCTGAGGCCGTTAAAGAGGTAACAGCCGTTATACTTGGTTGCTGTGTATCTACTTCAATCGTTTTGTTATCCTGTAACCTATTTGGTGCCAATGGTATGGTTAGGTTAGCACTATTGGAAACAGCATCTAACATACTGCCCCCATTTAAACTCATAGAAACCACATCCAAAGGATCTGCATTTTCATTGGCTCCTATGGTGTAGCTAAACACAAGCTGAGTAGTAGTGGATAACCCTGCATTATAATTAACTACAGCAGCAGAAGGGGTAGTGTTTAGTGTAAGTTGAGGAGTCCCTGTAACCGTTACAGGTTCATCCATATTAACTTCAATATGTATTAGTGTTGATGACGTATATATGCCAGATAGGGTAGCAGTTGTAATGCTAGTAATTTCCGGTTGTTTTGTGTCAACAATAAAAGGTGGAGAACTGCCCCCTATATCAGTATTTCCTGCAACATCAGTAGCTCCACTTGCGGTTGGCACTATGGCTGTTTCTGCCACAATTTGTTCTTGTACTATGCCATGAGTAAACGACTCTGTCCATACCGTGTTTCCAACAGTCCATGCTCCATCATTATTTGTGGTAAAATTGGCACTTGTTCCAAAATTGATAGTAGGTTCTTTGGCTCCAGCAGGATCCATAGCTTCATCATAGGTTACCGTTACTGTTTGAATGGCACTTCCTTGCGTTATAGGGCTGGTGGATATGGCAACTGTAGCGGTAGGGTTTCTGGTGTCTAACACAAAGGTGTTAGAGGTGCCACCACCTACATCTGCATTGCCAGCCAAATCCAGTATTCCAGCCGCAACGGTTACCGATTCGGTAAACTCTTCGTTTACTACGCCATGCGTAAAAGGCTGAGTCCAGGTGTCATTGGGTGTGTTAGTTGTACTCCAACTACCAGCACCTGGCGTAAAATCTGCACTATTTACAAAAGATATAGCTGGGTTAACTCCGGTTTGCATTGATTCGCTATAAATAATTTGAATCGTTTGAGTTAGGAAACCATCATAAATGGGGTTTACACTTGCAGTGGTTGATAAAACAGTAGGTGGGGTTACATCCGCAAAAGAGAATACATCTCCCACAAAAGGAGTTCCTACAACTGCGCCAGTACTTACTGATAAATCAGACGTATTAGCAATAGATAGCTGCAAGGTAGGGGTAGAGGCAAATACATTCCCCTCAACTTCAGCCACAAGAAAAAAATTGTTTGCCGTGGTGCCATCAATCGATTCTGAAATGCCTGCCATAGAAATAGTACTGGCTGTAGGTGTTGTAATAACAGCTCCAGCTACTAGTGTATTATTACCTGCGGTGGAGTAATCTCCATCGGTAGAGCGGTATAAATTTAGGTTAAGTATTTTGCCATCAGGATCAGATGAAGTTGTTATTGTTCCTCCTGTAAAGTTTAGTGTGCTGCCGGTGGTTGTTAAGTTAAAACCAAACAAGGCATTATTAGTAGAACCACTATTTAAAGGGGTACTGGCAATGCCTGCTGTAAGTTCGGTAACTGTAGTGCTTGCAGATACTACTGTATTTGGAGAGCTATTAGCCACTAAAGCCGAGGGCGAAGTAGTAACTCTTATTCGTGAAGAACCTGTACTTTGTAAATTAAAACCAGAGCCTGCAAAATCGGCATATCCATTTGTAAAGCTAGCTAATGCATTGGCAGGGTTCAATGTTGCATCGGGGGTAGTTACCGCTATGCTTTCACCAAAATCTAAATCTATATTATCATTAGCATCTTTTGCTTCTAAAACGGGCTGTTGTGCCAGTGGTACAGCTGCTGTGGCTATTGCCGAAGGTTGAGTAGTATAAGCAATTTCGGTTGCAACCACTTCAATTGGGTTATTATCACCCAAATCTGCATTTGAATTAGTAGTAGTACCCGGTAAGAAGCTGGAATGCCCTGCAACTATGCTAAAATCACCACCTGAAATTTCAAACGCTAAGTTTAGTCCATCAATGGAAGACTGAAGCACTCCCAGGTTTGTTTTTAAATAAACCTCAAGGTACACTATTTTGGAGGTTCCTTCAGGAATATTTCCTAATTGGTTGTTTGAATTAGAAATACCTGTAAAAGTAATACTATTGGCACTTGGTGTGGCTGTATAGGTATCGCTTACTGTGCCATTATGACTGAGTCGTGCACTTGCAAGTACGTTAGTCCAGTCTCCAGTATCGTCACTTCCTGTTTCACGGTTAATGGTTAATTGTGTAAACTCAGTACTATTTAAATCTCCCACATCATCGTTAAGTGTAAATGTAAATACAATGGGTGCTCCTGAAAAAGAATTTTGTATAGAACTGATAGCAGCCGCACCGGTACCACCAGTTATAGTAGAAGTTGGTAAAGGCCCTGGTGTTGTGGTAGAGCTTGTTGGTGGGGAGGTAATATTATAACATTTTGTACTGTTGTTATAGGAAAAAACAGCTACATGATAGGTGGTTGCACTGGTTACATTGGTAATGGTTACTCCCGATCCATTATCTGCTGTAGAAACCACATAATTTCCTGTACCAATCTGGCTTCCACTTCCAAAATCAGAATCTGCCGTATAGGTAACACCATCAACAGGTATGGCATTAACAGCACTTCCTTCCCTTACAACTACTAGGGTTCTATCTCCGTTTCCTCCGGTCCAGTTTAAATCAAAATGATCTCCATGAACTGTTGAGAATGATAAGCCCGTAGGTTGTGTTGTTGGGTAATTACAAAGAGTAAATACCGATGTTAAGGTATTTGAGTTTCCATAATTATAAGTCGTTGGTTCAGATCCATCCCAATCATAAGGAACGATTGTGAAGCTATACTCAGTAACTGCTGATAACGATGGAATTGTGGTGGTTGTGCCTACTGTAACATTGGCAACAAAACCCCCAACGGGCGATACTCCATCAGTAAGGGAAGGTGAGGGAGCGGTGCTACCGGTGTTCATATAAATAAGGTAGCCTACGGCATTTGTAGAAGCTCCCCAGCTAAGACCGATGGTAGTTGCAGCTTGAGTTGGAGAAGTAAAGGTTGCAATAGTTCCAGGGGTATTACCTAAGGTATAAAAAGAGCCTTCAGACCCAATGGTTGTGGCTACTGCATTAATGGCATACGGTGCATAGTAAATTTGTGTTTTAGCAGGTAAGCTACTTCTTGCATCGGTAAATATACCTCCGGCTGTACCTCCTTCAGCTAATTGATTATCTGATATGGATACAGGTGTTGATGTTTGCCAAACGGTTCCTCGTTCAGTTAAAGCATTTCCGCCAACATCGGTTACATTTCCACCTAATGTGGCAGTATTAATTAAAATAGATGACGCAGTTGGGGAGGTAATAATTGGGACTGTTTCTAGTGTAAATACAGAGGTTAAGTTTACCGGAGTACCATAATTATAGGTAGTTGCTTCTCCTCCATCCCAATCGTAAGGTATTATTGTAAAACTATACTCGGTGTAGCGGGTAAGGCCAGGTTCGGTAAAAGTAGTGCCTGCTTGGTTTACGATGGGACTGCCTGTTGGGGCTGTACCATCGGTAAGGATTGGGTTGGGGGCTGTGCCACCAGCACTCATATACACTAAATACCCTGCTGCGCCTATAGAAGCACTCCAAGTTAAATCAATGGTGGTGCTGGTTTGTGCCCCAGAGCTAAACGTGGCAATGGCACCTGGTTCGTTGGCTAAGGTGTAAAAGCTGGCACTGGGCCCAACGGTTGTTCCTCCACCATCTATAGCATAAGGCGCGTAAAATATTTGTGATTTAGGTGTTAATCCAGTTCTGGCATGCGTAAAAGTACCTGTAGTTGTTCCTCCTTCTGCCAACAAGTTGTCTCCAATACTAGGGGTCGAACCTACATTCCAAACAGTTCCTCTTTCAGTAATTCCTGTTCCTGTATCAACTGTGCCTCCTAATGTGGCAGTAGTGTTGGTAATGGCAGTAGCTGTTGGGGCTGATAGTGTAGGCTGTGCAATAAGGGCGTTATTAAACGAATATAATAAAATTAGCCCCAGCGAAATTAGGGTAAAACAAAGCGGTTTTACGTATGCTGTAAAATGGAAAGATTTAAAAGTATTCATTTGCCAACTAATTTAATAAGCCTTTGCTGTTTGTTCTTAATAAAAATGTTTGTTTTGCTCCTTTTGTATTAATGGAGGTGCCTAAGATGATATAACTGCCATCTAAATTTCTTTTGATCCTAACAGGAATTTCATCTCCACTACCTCCAAAAGTCTGATTAATGCCATCTGATACTATGTTGCCATCAATATCTACCTCCAAAAGTAATAAGTCCATATCTGTTCTTGCATCCTCACCCGGATGATTATCTGTTGTAGCTGCAATAAGCAACCCATTGAGAGTGTTGGTTAAAGAATACCCATTATAATTACCAGTTTCAAATTCTCCAGTATCAATAATTCTTTCACTACGAATAATTCCGTTAATTAAGGATGAAACTCCTATTTTCGATTCGCCATTTCCGCTATTAATAGATTGTACAACCGCATAGCCTACAGGTGTTTTAACCAAATCGCCATTGGTATTCATAAGGTTTTGTCCATTGAAGAGGGTAGGGTTGGATTTAATTCCTTCGTTATTATGTAATACTGTAGTTATGCTTACACCGCTTTTGTTGGCGTAATAACTCAACCAGGTAATGAGCCCATTTTCCTCATAGAGTGAATTGACTGGTAATTCAGAGAGGTATTTTCTAGGGGATGGCCAAATATTGTTCAAATTTAAATCATACCCCATTAAAAGGATGGAATCTCCTTGTGTAGTTGATGTATATCCCAAGCCAATAATTTCATCGTTGGCAGTAAAGGTTACTCCGGATCCATGTTCTGCGCCTGTGCCAATAAAGGTAGAGCCAATTCTTGCTCCAGTATCTTTATTGGTTTTAATTAGTTGCATAAAGGTTATTCCATCTAGGGTGTTAATACTATCTCCACTAACGATGTAACCATCAGCTGTTTCCGTTAATGAGCTACCTTTAAAATAAGTTAAAGATTGTGCCCAAAGTTTATTACCCAACAGATCTGTTTTTAACAACATACTGGAGGTGTCTGAGAAGGTGCTAAGCACTAAATACCCATCATCTAGCACAATTAGATCTTTGCTTTCCATTTCATTGGTTTCGTAATAAAATTTTAGAAACGTTTTGGTTTGATTGGGCTCTAAGTTGTTAACTGAGCATCCCCCAATAAGGGCAAAAAATAAAAGGTATAAAAATACAATTCGCATGTTATCTTAACTTTTTAGGTACATAAATGTCAAAAGTATATCCAACAGATAAACTTAGGTTGTGCAATCTAAATCCATCTACCGACTCGTTAAAATCCCATAACAAGTTCGGGTTCGAAGGTACTAGCGCACTTGGCTCTTTTGCAGATTGTAAAATGCCATACGAATAGCGCAGTTGAAAATGAACAAATCCTTCGCCTACTTTTAATTTAAGACCACCAGCAGCTATTGCGTATAAATTAAAACTATTCCTATCTTTTGTTAAAATAATATTTTGAGAAGTAACCGAGGCACTTCCTTCCACCGTGTATGAAATTGTTTCTCCGGGGTAATTGGCATTTAACATAATTTGTGGTGCTAGCCCAAGCGAAACATACGTTGTTAAATTATTGGTTTGTGCTATGTAATATTGTGCCATTAACGGGAGCTCTATAGAAGTTTGAGTTTCTATCCCCTCAAATCCAATTTCATCGGTTAATATATTTGATATGGCTTTGGTTGCTTCATGCGTTTTTTCAAATTTTATGAAAGAATAATTTAAGGCCACTGAGGCATATATTTTTTCTTTTAGCTTATATTCAGCATTTACACCTACCCTAAAGCCCAGTAATGGGGTGTACACTTGCCTGTTTTCGTTATTTAGGTTATGTGTGCTGTTTAATTGGGTAATAATAGGTTGCGAGACTACACCTCCTCCTAAAAATCCGATGCTAAATAGGGGGGCGTGTCTGTATTTTTCGTACAAATTAATAAATTCACTTGGGTCAATAGCCGAGTTTACTGTAAATAGATGATTGGTATGAAGTAGCTTTAGCATGCTTTCACCTGCTTTTTCAGGTTCTTCTAAAAATAAGTATGATAAGGTTAATAATTTAAGTGCTTGGGTTTTACCAGTTTTATTAAAACCTTCTTCTGCTAAGCACTTACCAATAAGGGGTTCCACATCTTGTATTCTGCCTTGGTCGTATTTAGATTGCGCCTGTTCCAATTTTATAACGCAATCGCTCTTTTCTTCCTGAGCGTATAAAATGCCAGAATAAAAGCTTAAAAGTAAGAGCGGAAAAAATAATTTATTGAACATTTTTACATGTATTTTCTTTTGCAATATCATTTAAATCTGCCACATATATTTCCCATTCATCATCGGTCATATTTCGGTTAATATGTGTGCATAGTTTTTCTGCCATTTGTGTAATGTCAATCGGCCAAACTCGAACCTCGCCATTGGCAAACCCACCACCTAATAAAAATTCGCCATTGGTGGTAAAGTCTAAGGCAGCAGCCCAGTCGTCATACCCAGATAATACAAGTGGTTGCAGTTTGAGATCGTTCATATTCCAAACTCGAAGAGTACCGTCAAAACTTGCAACAGCTAAATATCTGCCATCTGGGCTAAATTCAACATCATTAATTTGAGCTTGAATTTCAGAGAAGGTCCTTACAACAGCTCCTGTAACTGGTTCTAAAATAGCTACTTCACCTTCTCTATTGCCTGCTACTAAAAATTTTCCATTAGGACTAAATCTTACTGAAGTAATGGCATCCCCTTTGGTTTCATAAACAACACGCTCTTTATTTCCATTATCTAGCTCCCAAATAAATACTTTGCCATCGTTGCCACCACCCACCAATAATTTACCATTTGCACTTAAGGCAAGGTGGTTAATTTTTACGGAAGGTGTAATAAATGCACTAACAGAATTGGTTGAATAGCTATATTTTACAATATCTTTTCCATTTTCTTGCAGTGCCAAAAATTCCTTTTCGGAAGGTAATAGTACAGTGTTTTGAATAACACCTTTAAATCCTTCTAAACGCCTTTTTGTTTTATTTCCTAAATTAAAGTAATCAATAAATGTGCTACCATCAGCCGATGGGTAGTCTCCACTGGCAATTAGCCAATTTCCTTTAGGGTCGCCTGTTAAATTTTTGGTATTATAACCTAATCGGGCACCAATAATAGTATCGGCATTTACTTGCCCATTTTTAACCGACCATTGAAGTATTTTTCCTTCAGAGTCGGCTGAGAAAACACCTTGATCGCTGCTGCCATTATTAATAACCACATTTACTTGTTGCGAATGACCTTTTAAGCTTTTTGTGGAAATATCTCCAAATTGGGCTAATGCCTTATAGACGCCATCATAAATATCTGAATTAAAACTTGCCCCATCATGTTCCACATTAAAATTATAGCCTTGTCTAGCTAATAATCCTTTTAACTGCGAATCAGGGATGTTTTTAGTGGCTTTAATAGCTAAAGACTTCGAAAGAGCTAGGTAACGCAGTTTGTCTGCGTTTTCTTTTTCCTTTTGAGCTAGTGCTTCAGCTTTTCTAGCTTCTTCTCCCTTATCTATTGCAATTTGCTCCTTGTCTTTTGCATTTTCCTCAGCTCTTTTTGCTCTACCGGTTGCTTCATCAGCTAATCGTTTCTGTTCAAAGGCATTGTCTCTTTCTTTTTGGGCTGTTATAGCAGCTTCATCTGCTTTATTTTTGGCTAAATCTGCAGCTGCTTTTTGCCTATTAGCTTCAATCAAATTATCATTTGCCTCTTTTTCTTTGGCATTGGCTCGAACAGTTTCTGCTAATGCTAATTTTTCTGATTTTTCAGCTTGTGTTTTTTGTACAAATGCAAAAAGTAAAAAGAATAAAGAAACAACCATAGCAGCTCCCATAACCAAGGCTGCCATTCGCGCATTCTTAAGCGCTCTTTTAGCCTGTAATTCTTTAATTTTTTGTTCCTCCTCAAATTCTTTTTTAGAGTATTCAAGAAACACCATAGTGCGTTCGTAGGCGAGGTCGTACCGTTGGCCCCAAACGAGTGTTGGTTTATGTTTTAACTGCCAGTTAAGCGCTAATTGTAAATCTGGTGGTCGCCATAGGCCACCTTTGCCCACTTGGTGCATAGCCGAAGCTTCGGAAAGACGCAAATACATGCTTACAGCTTCGGATTCTTCATCCACCCAGTTTTTTAACCTCACCCAAATTCGCATCAAACTTTCGTGCGAAATGTCAATCATGGAGTCCGCATGCAAAATTTGGTCTGTAGGGGGAATTAATAAAGACCTGCCCGGTTCTCTAAAACGCTCAATTACACTGGAAACTTCTTCGACTGATACATCTGCAATGGAGGCAATTTCGTTGAGTAGGGTAGGGCGCCTTATGCCAAAGTTTTCTCCACGTTTTTCAGTAATAGCCTTAAATAAAATGGCACATATTTCTCTTTGGTAGTCATTAAGCTCATCAAATGCTTCGTTGGCATGCATAGAAAGGGCCTCTTTCATGGTGCCAATGGCCTCGTAATGTTTAAGGTCTATTTCTTCAATATCTGCTTCCTTATTGTTTTTCCAATAGTCCCAGGTACGCATTAAAGCGTGCTGTAAAATAGGAAGTTGATCGGGGTTGTCACCTAAATCATTAAGTAACTTTTGAACCAACCTTGGAGTTATTTTTCCTCCACCAACGGCTACAGGGCCTTCGATGGCTTTTCGTTTTTGCTCACGTGTGAGCATAGGAATTAAGTAGTGGCTATCATTTATCTTCCTTGTGAGTTCAGCAAACTGTGCACATTCTCCAATAAAATCGGAACGCATAGTAATGGCAATATAAATAGGCTCATCTTCGTAATTGATAGCCTCCATTAATAAGTTAATAAAACTGAGCGTTTCATTAACCGAGTCTGTATTTAAACTATCGTCTTTAAACCTGAATAATTCCTCAAACTGATCGACCAGAATCAGGTAGTTTTTGCCAGTTTGTTTTCTGGTTTGCAGAATGGCTTCCACTAAACCTAATGAACTACTTTTCATTAGGGTAGAAATAATAGTTCTTTTTATTTTTCGATCTTCGTAATTGCTCGTATCGTAGGCAGGATCGTGTTCCAAAATGGCTTCACCCAAATTTTCAATAGGATTGTTGCCAGGTCTTGTAACAACAACCTCCCAATTAGGGCCTGTTTCAGTTAAAAATCCTCCATATAAAATAGGGAGAGCTCCGCAATAAATAAATGAAGATTTACCACTTCCTGAGGGGCCAATTATTCCTACAAACCGATGCTGCGATAATTTCATTAACACCTCATCTGTTTGACCTTCTCTGCCAAAGAATAAATGACTCTCGTTAATATTGAATGGCCTCAGGCCAGGGAATGGGTTTTCAATATGACTGGTTATGGTACTCATATTGTTTTGTTTAGTCCTTTAATAAACTCTAAAATGGCATCTTCAGTAGATTTTTTACCATTGAATTTGATTAAGTCCACTTCATAATTTTCAAAATTGTCTTTTGTCAATTCAATACCTTCTCCTGCCAATATTGCTTTGCCAACAATGGGTTTAACTCTACCTAAACCTGGCGCTTTCAGTAGATCCAACAATTTCATTCTTACCCAGTTAGTGTTTACTTTTTCTTGAAAAACAATGGCCAAGTCTAATTGTTTAAGCTTCTCAAGGTGTCCTTTGCGAATTTCTAATAAATTTTTATTAAAATCTGGCTCAATCACATTTAGGCCTTCTTTTACTAATAATTTTATTGTTGAAGAAACAGAATTTTTATCAATTTTATCGTAAATGAGATAGACATTAAGCTTTTTCTTATCAACATGAAAAGTTTCTTCTTCTTGAACTCCAAAATTCTCATTGGCAAATATTTCTTCTCGCATGATGCTCTTAAAATCCTCCAATGGGGTTTGAAGTACTTCTGCTCCTTCTAAAGCAGCAACATCTCTTTGTAAATTTTCTAAAAAGGTCTTTTGTTTATCACTCGATTTTTTTTGATCGGGTTTGATCCAGATCAATCGTTGCATTTTACCACCTTCTTTTGTTTCTATTTGCGATGCAAGCTTGTTTTGAAGGTCAACGACAGAACGGTCACTTCCTTCAGGAATATCGCCATACGAATTCCCCAATAAATGAATGCCAAAAACACATTCTGATAAATTTTTATTTATCTCATCTGTTAGGTCATTGAGCTTTGTTGATAGGTTATGGTCAGGTAAAACCTTAAAACCATGGCGTTGAAGCTCTCTTCTAATAATATTTCTTTGAACCGAAAGGTCGTTACCTGTAAAAGCTAAGTAAATCGACTTTCTGTTGAATAAAGGCTTAACATTTTTGGTATTATTTTCTTGCTCATATAATAACTCGTTAATATCAAAAGCAAGATCCACTAGTTTCATCCAATAGATGCTTTCAGCTCCGGGACCAAAAAAATCATAAAACGCACTGTTATCATCACCTTCGGTGTTATATAAATCATAAGGAATTAGCTGATTTAATTTGGCCGGTAAAAGGTCAAAGCCTACCTCCTCTTTCATTACTTTAAGTACTCTGGTATCTGATTTTTTAGCACTACAAAATTCTTCAATGGCATCTAAACAAGGGCCACTTTTAACCATTTCGTTTGATATAATACTAACTAGAACACCTGTGTTCTTTACTTCTGTTTTAGTTAAGGAATCAGCATCGGATTTTAAAACTATAACGGGATTGGCTCCTAAAACCTGACTGAGAATGGTTTGCAAAAATTTCTCAAAACTGTTAACCCAGCCATTATTTCCATCTTTAGCTTTGTTGTCAGTTTCACTATAATTTATTAAAATATCTATTTCCATTGTAGAAAATTAGTGTTTTGTGTTTTGGTAAAAATGGTTTTGCAAATTTTTGCTTGCCGTATTAATTATTCTGTTTGCTTGTACCTTATAATTGGTTAGTACATCAAAAATGTTATTTAAGTTTATCTTAAAAAGCTTTACTTCGTCTTTAGCTATTATTCTGTCTAACTTAATGTTGTCGTTAGAAAACATATTACCAATTAACTCGTGCTCTAAAAAGTTAGATTGAGAGCCGTCTTCCGTAATTATAATGGGGCTATTGGATAGAACATAATAAGCATATTGCTCGTCTCTTATTACTACTTCATCACCCGTATTCATTTCTAACAATTCTGCCTTATCAATAATTTGAGAAATATGCAGGCCGCCTAAAAACCTAAAAGAGTCTCCATCTGAAAAAAACCGACACATATCGAATTTTAGTGGAAGATTTTTTTCAACACGATCCATTATCAGTCTGAAATTGCGATTTTGCAACACTAACCTTTTGGTAATACTTTGGTAGATTTCTTTATTGTCTTCGATGATAATAGAGGCAGCTAATTCAGAAAGCAAATTATCGGGGTTAAACATTTGGGCAATGACACTATTGATAACCTCACTCTTTTTATTATATTTTAAGGCATACAAAGCACAAGCTTTTGTCCATCGGTTAATATTATTATAATCTCTATTCAACAAAAAATTATAAGTGGTAGCTTCATCATACGACTGGCGTGGATAAAAGTGTTGAAGCTTTATAAGTTTTTCCTGTGTTTCTATGTCATCTAGCAACGGAAATAGTTTTGGCTTAAGGTCAGGTGAAATAAAAATATCTAACAGCTCTAACGCAAATGTATTTCCTTCACTAGTTCCTGCTTCAATATTCTCTTTTACGAGTTCAATTGATTCACTATCGTAAAGCATTGAGAGAATAATGTAGATCATACTAAAATTACTCTCTACTTCATCAGCCAGTGCTTTTTTTAAGGGCTCGTTATAGTCATTATCAGATAATTCGTCTATGGCAGCTAAGTTCCAAATAGTTTTGCCAATTTCATCTGATAAAATATCATTTAGTTGTCCTGTTTCGCTTGCACTTGCTCTAAAGTTTTTCTCTTTAAAAGCTAAAAGAATTTGACGTACAATCTTACGATTCGGAAAATCAATTTTTTCCCAAAGTATATTGTGCGATTCCGGCAAATCTATTTGGCTTATAATTGAGATAATCTTAAGCATAACCGATTGGCTTTGCCCAGACCTGTGGAAAGCATTTTCTAAACTTTGAAGCACGGCTTCACCAGGTTCGATTAATGCTGATGATGCATCGTAGGTAAATGTTTTATTTCCAAGTAGTTCGATTAGCAATGGCCATGTTTCTTTACGTTTAACTTTACGCGCAGTAATAATGGCATGGCGTTTAACATCTACATTTTGATCTCTTAAGAGTTCGAGCAGAACAAAAATGGATTTGTCTGAGATTAAACTCCTTAATAATTTTGTAGCTAATATTCGGTCTTCTTTTAATGGCGATTTAGATAAGGTATATAGCCTGTCAGGTGAAATTGAAATCACATCACTGGCTTCTGCTTCGTTAGCAGCTCTATTAGCAAGATTTTTCAGTTCCTGATTTGAATTGGAAGGTTTAGAATCAAACTCTAATTCCATCTTTTTGATTTTATCTTCTAAATAGCTAAAAATATTGCCTTCTACACTGCCAACCATGTGTAAGGCTGTTTTTTCAAAAGTTCCGGGGTTTGTTCTTTCAAGCAATTTTAAGCTATTAATTACTTGGTCTTCAGGGAGTTGATTGCTTTTTGATTGCTTTTCTGGCCCAGTTGTATTTTTATTTTTTTCGAGAGTGAATTGTAAGGTTGACTTATAGCCGGTATGTAATTTATTAGTAATAAAATACCAGGCAAAAAGGATAGGTATTAAGCCTCCAATTACATAAATCAATGCTATATCAAATTGATTCATTCCTAGCAGTATCAAACCTGCAAGTACACCTCCAATGGCAGCAACTACACCCTCAACTTTGGTGGTAACGTCAAATTTAATGTCGCTGTCAATCGGTAAAAAATAAAGCTTAAAGGTTGGCCCATCAAGTGCATCTTTTAAAGAATCGATGAATAGTTTACTTGCTGCAACGGCCAGGAAAAACCAAACAAAGCTCTCTGCTTGATTGGTGAATCCCATTACTAGGCCTACTAATAAAGCAACACCTGCTAATAAAATTGCTAGTAATGGGTTAACTATCAGAGAGACTTTTAGTCCATAATTTTCTATTAACCAATCTGTTACAAAAGTTTGAAAAAGGAAACTGAAGATTACAACTGTTGCTTCAAATTTTGCTAAAAATGCTCCTTTTTCAGCAACTGTTGTCCATTGTATGTTGGTTACTGATAAAAAAGTATAGTCTATAAATGTAACGGCAATCAGAGATATAATAACAAACAAAGTCATCCATCGAGTGTAACGATTGCTAAATATTTTAATAAATGATTGTGCCTTAACTTTTTTAACGGCTGATGCTGATTTATTTAGTAGCGGATTGGCTAAAAATGTTGCCATAATCATTCCAACCAGTCCTATTACTGAGCCAATATATAACTGAGGTGTCGCTATTATATTATTATCGAGCACATAGCCAATAACAAATAACGAAATTATCGAAGCGATTAGCTGACCTGTATCAATTCCTCCAATTACTCTTTTAGACTGTTTTAAACTAAAAACCCTACCAAAATAACCCCAAAATATTAGGCTGGCAATAAAGGAAAAAGGGAGAGCTAAAATAAAAGCAACAAAAACAACTGTTTCGTTTGCATCGGCAGCAGTACTCTGAACCCAAACGGCAGCAGTACCTGCTAATAGCAGCAGCAAAAAGAATAAGACCAAATGTTTAAATACAATCTTTCTCTGAAGATAAGCATAGGCATACGTACTAAAAACACTTAAAACCCCTGATAAAAGGATGGCTTGTGCCAATACAGTATTATCTTCAAATTTTGCTAAAAATAGGGCAGGTGCGGCAACGTCATAGGTGGCTAAAAACACACCCATAAAAAATCCTAACACTAATAATAGCCAGATAGAAGAAAATTCCTCCGGGCGTGCGTTAAAAGTCTTGAGAATTAGTTTTTTCAAGTTTAGGTTGCTAATAGATACGAAAGATAGGATTATTTTAATTTTTTACAAAGCAATAAGGCCTATCAATTAGCACCTTATAATTATGGAATTAACAGAGAACTATCGCCAAAACTTAAAAATCTATAATTATTTTGTAAAGCATGGGTGTAGATAGATTTCCAGTTCTTGCCAACAAATGCTGCTACAAGCAATATAAGAGTGCTTTCAGGCTGATGAAAGTTGGTGATTAGGCCATCGCAAACCTTGAATTTATACCCCGGAAATATAAAAATTTCGGTATTCCCATAGAGGCGCTCTTTTTTATTTTTTATAGCATACTGCTTTATGGCATTAAAAGCTTCTCTTTTTGTTGGGTATGAACTTCTTTTTTTATAAGGTAAGAGCTTTTCAATATTAAAGTTTGCTTTGGGGTTATCTATCAACTTTACTCCAAACCAATATAGGCTTTCAAGGGTTCTCATAGAGGTGGTTCCAACAGCAATAACAAACCCAGATACAATGATGGATTCGATTAAATTAATTGGCACAATCATCGTTTCGTTATGCATAGGGTGTTCCTGAACAGACTCCGATTTTATTGGCATAAATGTGCCTGCCCCTACATGTAAAGTAAGCTGTTCTTGCTTAACCCCTTTACCTTCTAATTGTTGTAAAATATTGTTTGTAAAATGCAGGCCAGCAGTTGGTGCAGCCACAGCTCCATTTATTTTAGAATATACGGTTTGATAGCGCTCTTTGTCACTTTTTTTTACATCTCTTTTTATATAGGGAGGCAAAGGTGTATTGCCAAGAGTGTCAATGAGTTGTGCGAATGATATTTGGTTATTATCCCAGTTGAATTCTATTAGTTTTTGAGTCCTATTGAGCAATATCGCTCGAAGGGCTGTACTACCATTTGAAAGTTTTATTTTGGTAGTAAGAACCTCGTTTTCTTTCCACCTTTTTAAGTTTCCAACCATACACTCCCAAACTACCTTTTGTGTGCTTGCCAAACTTCGGCTAATTTCAATATTATGGGCTGGTTTAAGCAAAAATATTTCTATTGTAGCACCAGTTGCTTTTTGCAGATATAGGCGGGCGGGAATTACTTTCGTATTATTAAAGACAAGGGTAGTGTTCTTTGGAATTAGGTTCGGAATATGCTTGAACTGGGAATCGTTAATTTGACCCTTTTTATAGTGTAAAAGTTTAGAATTATCTCTTTTAGAAGTGCCCTCAAATGCGATTTTTTCATTTGGTAAATCATAGAGAAAACTCTTTAAATCAATTATTGGTTCTTTTGGCATATAGTGTCGATTCTTAACACAAAATTGCTTAGAATTGAGTTATTAACTATCGGAATGGCATTAAAATTTAAGGTTGAGTGTAGAGAGCTTGAATTTCTTTTTGAAGCAGGCACTAGTAGAGGGGTTTTAACTCGGAGGAAGACATGGTTTATCAAAGTTTATGATTCAGAAAATTTAACTATTCATGGAATTGGGGAAGCCGGCCCATTGCGCAGATTGAGCATTGATGATATTCCTGATTTTGAATTGCAACTGAAAAATGAGCTAGCAAAACTCGAAAATTTTGAAATGCCTTCTTCTGAGGTAGCCATTTATGCTTTTGCGGAAAAAGTAGATCCGAGTTTTCCCTCTGTAAGGTTTGGTGTTGAAACGGCCTTACTCGATTTGTATTATGGAGGAAAGAAGAAGTGCTTTATCAACCAGTTTTACGATGAAGCGAAACCAATTCGAATAAATGGATTGGTTTGGATGGGAGATTCCGAGTTGATGCTTAGAAGGCTCCAGGAGAAAATAAAGGATGGTTTTAACTGTATTAAAGTAAAAATAGGAGCGATAAATTTCAAGGATGAAATTCGCTTGCTCGAGACTGCTCGCAAAAAGTATGCACCTTCCGAATTGGAATTACGAGTAGATGCTAATGGAGCATTTGCATCTACAGAAGTAGGCGAAGTTTTTAAAACCTTAAAAAGATTGGGGGTACATTCTATTGAACAGCCTATAAAGGCTGGCCAACCTGAGCTAATGGCTGAGCTATGTAGAAATACGCCCATTCCCATTGCATTAGACGAGGAATTGATCGGTGTGAGAGATTATCAGGCAAAAGCAGACTTATTACAAAGAATTATGCCTCAATTTATTATATTAAAACCTTCTTTACTTGGCGGTTTTGCCAGTTGCTTAGAGTGGATCAAAATTGCGAAACAACTGAACATAGGATGGTGGTTAACCTCTGCACTCGAATCTAATGTAGGGCTTAATGCCATTTGTCAGTTTGCTTCTTCTTTAAATGTTAAACTGCCTCAAGGGTTAGGAACCGGAGGGCTTTACGCCAATAATATTAAATCGCCACTAGAGTTAAATGGAGATTTACTCTTTTACAAGCAAAGTAAAAAATGGGATGCCTTGAGTATAGAGTAAAAGCTTATACCTTAAATCCGCAAGGAAAATCTATTACAAGCCATAATATGATGTCATTC
>CAZZML010000016.1:0-19690 GCA_964654735.1 uncultured Roseivirgaceae bacterium
GTAGTTCTTGCAACCGTATTAGAGTTACGGCTACCGGGCAAATGAAAAACTGCCTTTACGATAGCGGTGTGTTAAACATAAAACGCATGCTTACCGATGGCTCCTCGGATAAAATGATATGTGAAGCCATTAAAGTAGGGTATAGCAAAAAGTATAAAGATGGATTAACCGCTGAAACGAGTCAAGCCAATCCTATTTCAGAATCTATGAGCAGTATTGGGGGGTAGATGAATAGATAAAAAATGGCTAATTTTAGTTAATAAATGGGAGTAATAATACGACAAAGTATTGCATCAACAGTTCTAACTTATATTGGGGTTATAATTGGGTATGTAAACTTATTGATTTTATTTCCTAAATATATGAGCCCTGAAGAAGTTGGGCTCCAACGTACTTTTCAAGATGCAGCCTTATTGCTTGTCCCCTTTGTTCAAATTGGTGTTAGCCAGCTTACCTTAAAATATTTCCCACAGTACAAGAGCAAAGCATATTACTCTGAATTTGTCACTATTATATTTTCATTTTTCGTAGCAACTGCATTGGTTTTCACTTCTTTTTACCTATTCTTTGAAAAAGAAATCACCTCCTACTTTGAAACAAACTCCCCTGAAATAAATCAGTATTTAGGACTTATACTTGCTCTATCCATCTTACTCGCATTGCATCAAGTTTTGGTGGCATTTACTCAGTCCTCTTTAAACATAGTGCTTCCAAACTTTTTAAAAGAAGTAGTACTTAGAGCACTCACACTTATAAACATTATTCTCTTTGCCACTAACACTATCAATTTTAATCAATTTATTTATTTATTGGCTGGAGCCTATTTTATTAGCTTTTTAATTTTATTGTTTTACCTTCTTAACAAGAAAATATTATCATTTTCTTTCAAAATGAAGCATTTCAAATCTTCAACAATTAAACAAATGATTACTTACTCAGCCTTTACATTTTTGGGAGCAAGTGGAATTTTGATTATAGGAAAGGTTGATAGCATTATGGTTAGCGGAATGCTTGGATTGCATGAAAATGGAATCTATGCAACCGCATTTTATATTGCAGTTTTAATTGAATTACCTAAAAGAGCGATAGCTCAAATTGGAACTCCCATTATTTCAAAAGCGTACAAAGAAAATAATGCCAAAGAAATAAAAACCATCTATGCTAAAAGTTCTATCAATAATTTAATTATTGGTTCAATATTATACATTGGTATATGCATTAATCTTGACAATATTTTTGCTCTAATACCAAATTCACATATTTATGTACTGGGCAAATGGGTAGTATTAATTGTAGGAGCAGGCAAACTAATTGATATGGCAGCGGGGCTGAATGGAGAAATAATTGCGATGTCAAAAAATTATAAGGTGAACACCTATTTAATTGTTTTGCTAACCATTTTTACAGTTTATGCAAATTACCTGTTAATACCTATTTATGGGCTTGAAGGAGCAGCTATAGGCTCAGCCATTGCTTTGTTTCTATATAACTTTAGCAAATTTTTGTTTTTACTGGTAAAAGAACAACTTCAACCTTTTTCGTTTCAAACCTTAAAAGTTTTACTTATTGGTTCTATCTGTCTAGTAGCAGGTCTTAAATTTCCACAAATAAAAAATATTTACTTCGATATATTAACTCGTTCTACCCTTGTTACCGTTCTGTTTGGAGGACTAATTCTTTGGCTAAAACCAAGTGCTGATGTCAACAACCTTGTCTCTCAAATATGGAGTCGAATAATTAGAAGAAATTAAACATCCCCCTTTACTTTTTTACAGCTATTATTCGAATTACAGATGGGTCTTCATTTTTATATTTAGCAAGCCCCGTAGATTCAATTTTATATTCAATTGAAAACCCTATCTCCATTAATTCATTTACAATTTCATCTAATCGAATAAACCTTCTGTAATGGTCTGTTACAAAAGCATCTTTTTCCACTTCTTTTCCCTCACCGCAAAAATCATCATGTATGCTTCTAACCTCAATACAAAATTTACCTCTTTGTTCGAGAGACTGATATGCCCACCTCATCGTATTTGAGGCCTGTTTTTTATTTACAGAATGAAGGGTAAATCTGGAATATACAGTATCAAAACCGCCCAAGTCCGTAAGATTAGTAAAATCAGCCGCTTTAAATTCTGTATTTTCTCTATCTAACGCATTCAACTCAGATACTATACTTTTACATTGATCTATCCCTAATACCTTAATATTTTGGTCAGCAAAGTAAAGGCTATCTCTCCCGTTTCCGCATCCTAATTCAACCATATTGCCATTAATGGAAAAGTTTTCCATTAAAAAAACAGCAAATGGCGAAGGGTTTAAAGTGCCTTTCTTATTTGAATAAAATGATTCCCAAAATTTTTTATCGTTCATATACAAAAATTGAAGTTGCGAATATAAAAACCTAAACACTACTTAATGAAAATAGCTTCAAGTATTTCTATCTTTTCTATATAATATTTATATTATAAGTAGCTTTGAAATTGTATAATAACTAACATTTAATGCACTTGAAAATTTTTGGTTTTTTTCTTCGCTTTCTTCAGTGGATTGTTTCTCTTTTCTATTTTAAAACCAAGCCTCATATTTTAATCGGTAGCTCAGCCGGCACTAATGTTAATGGAAATTCCAAGGCATTATTTATGTATATGTTAAACAATAACACTCCCATTAAAGGGTACTTTATAACTAGAAACAAAGTGCTTTATCAGGAATATATATTAAAGTACCCTACTAATTTTTTATATGCATATTCTTTCAAATCACTACAAATTGCTATTACAGCTAAAGCATATATTATAACACACGGACCTTATGATATTACTCCTTTTAAAATAACCAATACAAAAAAGCCATTGATTAATGTGTGGCATGGCTTTCCAATAAAAAAGCTGGGAACCGATGCCCACAATTTAACTGAAAAACAAAAAAACAAAGTGCTTGGCAACTTTGATGGCTTAGTTGTAATGTCGGAAGAAGAAAAAGTACATATGAGTAGATGTTACCACACGAAGCCTGAAAACACTTGGGTTACAGGCTACCCTAGAAACGATTTTATGTTTTATCGTAATGAAGATATTTTAAATCAAATACCCTATGCCAAAGGGAAGAAAATATTGCTCTATGCCCCTACATGGAGAGATACTGGTAAAACCAGATTATTCCCATTTGATGATTTTGATATCAAGCAACTAGAACAATTCTTAAACGTAAACAATGCCATTATACTGTTAAGGATTCATAAAAATGAATTGAAACAACATAATTTAGAAGAAAACGCTGTTATGCGTATTTGTGGCGGAGATGATGTTCAAGAAATAAATGAGCTACTACCCTTTATTAACATCTTAGTAACTGATTATAGTAGTGTTTACATAGATCAACTGTTAATTGATAAACCTATGATTTTTATTCCGTATGATTTAAAAGAGTTTAGCAAAATTCGAGGCTTCAATTTTGATTTTAATGAAGTTGCTCCCGGACCTAAAGTTGATACTTTTAGCGACTTTCTTGCTCAAATTAAAAGGTATTTACATAATCCGGCACTCGACTCATCTGATAGAAATATAATCAAGGAACGGTTTCATAAGTATTATGACGATAAAAGCTCTCAGCGTGTTTATAAAAAAATTGAAAAGCTAATTTAAGGATGGAGAAAATTAGAGTTGGAATGATATACCATGGGGAGTACCCTCCTCATCCTAGGATTGAAAATCAAGCACTCCACTTAATTGAAATTGGTGTTGACGTTATCCTCTTTTGTATAACTTATACAAAAAAAGATGCGGGCTCTACTATGTATAAAGGCATAAAAATTATTCGAAATTACTATCCATCATTTGTTTATCGTCTTTCTGCACTTGCCTATTCTTTTCCCTTGTATCATTGGCTTCTATCTAAAACAATAAGCAAATTTATTAGCAGCAACAACTTAGATTATTTGCATATTCATAACATGTTTATTGCAGAAGTAGTGTTTCAACAAAATAAAAAAATAGGATTTCCTGTTGTTTTTGATATTCATGAAAATGTACCCGAAATAATGAAACACTACCCTCACCTCAAAAAAAGAGTAGGGAAAATACTGATTTCTCCAACTAAATGGAAGCAAAAGGAAAGCGAATTTATTCAAAAGGCGAATAGCGTAATTGTTGTTACAGAAGAAGCAAAACAAGAAATTGTTAAAAGATTAAAAATTGAGAATACTAAAATTAAAGTCCTACCAAATTTCACCAACTCTTCTTTCATAAAAGAAAAATATTCTGATGCAATTGGCATAAAATTTAAAGATAAGTTTAAGGTGCTTTACATTGGAGACACAGGGGTGCGAAGAGGCTTGGCGTCAGTTATTAAATCTGTAAACTATTTGAAGGAAATAATACCTAACCTTGCCATTATAATTGTTGGGAAGAGTAAAGACGATGCGAATCTATTTAAGTTAATAAAAACTGAAAATGTAGAAGATTTTGTTTTTATGGAAGGTTGGCAATCAGAAAATTCTCTGTCAGACTATGTTCATTTTTCAGATGTTGGAATTTGTCCCATTTTAAGAAATCTTCATCACGATACTACTTACGCGAACAAATTATTTCAATATGCAATGCATGGCAAGCCAATTTTGGCAAGTGATTGCCCATCACAAGCCGAATTAATTACTAAAAACAAGTGGGGTCTCATCCATAATGCTGGCAACCCAAAAGATTTTGCTGATAAGCTTTTGTCTCTATACAATAACAAGGCTTCTAGAATAGATTTTGGAGAAAATGCAAAAAAATCAATCCTTGATAAGTATAATTTCGATAGTAGTAATTTTAATGTTTCTTTTTATGATAATTTAAAGTCTTAGTTCTCAAAAAAGGCTTTAACCGCTTTTACCACATACTCCACCTGCACACGATTAAGCTCAGCATACATAGGCAGCGAGAGCAGTTTCTCAGACATAGCCTCTGCCACAGAAAAAGGGCCTTGTTCTTTAAATATACCAATTTGATGCAGCGGTTTGGGGTAGTGGATTTGTGTATCAATTCCTTTGGATAATAAATACTCCTTCAGCCCGTCTCTCCTATCCGTTTGAATAACAAATAAATGATAAACGTGCTCAAAACTTGCTGATGGAAGAGTTGGCAACTTTACGGGTGCCTCTTTTAATAAATCTAAATACCATTCAGCTACTAGTTGCCTTTTTTTAGTCCATTTTGTAAGATGCCTGAGCTTTACGCTTAAAATAGCTGCTTGCATACTATCCAGCCTGCTATTACGACCTGTAATTATATGGTTATGTTTTCCCTGCTGCCCTAAACGAGCAATGATACGAGCCTTTTCATCCAGCTCTTTCGAGTTTGTAACCACAGCACCTCCATCGCCATAAGCCCCCAAATTTTTGCCCGGGTAAAAACTATAAGTAGCCATATCTCCAAATGAACCCACCTTTTTACCATTAATGGTAGCATTATGTGCCTGGGCGCAATCTTCGATTACTTTTAGGTTATGCTGTTTGGCAATGGCTATTATCGAATCCATATCAGCAGGCAACCCATAAAAATGAACAGGAATAATGGCTTTGGTGTTCTTAGTTATTTTTTCTTCAATGGTGGAAACATCAATGGTATAAAAATCTGGGTGTACATCTACAAAAATAGGCTTGGCTCCCACCCTGCTCACTGCACTTGCTGTTGACACCCAGGTGTAAGCAGGCACCAGCACCTCATCGCCTTTACCAACACCAAGTGCTTCCAAGGCTATTTCAATAGCATCCGTTCCATTACCACAACCAATACAGTGAGAAACACCCATGTATTCAGCAAATTTTTTCTCAAAAGAGGCTAGTGGCTCCCCATTAACAAAAATGGAATTATCTAATATGTTTGCTATTGCCTCATCAATCTCTTCTTTTATAGACTGATATTGAATTTGAAGGTCAACAAATGGAATGTTCATAGTATCATTTATTCAAAATAATTAAAAATACTCCCGCAGATTTCGGGGATGAACACAGATATTTAATTTGCGATTATCTGCGAAATCTGCAGGAGTATCATTTTTTACGAGCAGGGTTACCCACATACACACCAGGCTCATCAATATTCTTAGTTACCACTGCTCCTGCCCCAATTACCACATTATCGCAAATAATCACTGGTAGTATGGTGGCATTAGATCCTATAGAAACATGATTACCAATATGCGTTGCCTTCCATAATTTCATATCTCCTCCAGCCGGCTTATCCTCGGCAAAAAGGTCGTTAATAAACATAACACCGTGCCCAATAAAGCAATCATCTCCAATATTCACTAGTTCACATATAAAACTATGGGATTGCACTTTAGTTCGCTCTCCAATTTTTGCATCTTTTTGGATTTCTACAAACGGCCCAATAAAACAATCATCTCCAATGGTGCAGCCGTATAAATTTACTGGCTCTACTATTTTAACCTGTTCTCCAAAACGAACATCTTTAATTCCTGATAATAATAGTTGTGGTTTAGGCATTTGCTCCGTTATAAATGGTTTCAATCGCAGCAATAGAAAGCTCCCCTTCTTTGCCTTCTACGATATTCGATATTTCCCCTGATAAATCTTTCACTACTTCTTCTATCACTCTATGATGATTAGAACTTGACCCCTGATATTTACCATAATTATTGGGCTGATCCACAAACGAGATGTTGTCTGGCAATGGATGAGATTTAACATCCCAATACTCTACCTTATTCAGGTAGCCTCCACCAATTTTAATAGTTCCTTGCTCACCCATTATGGTAATACTGCCTTCAAAGTTTTTATTATACACATTGGTAGTCCAGGAGATTGAACCTATCACACCCGATTCAAATAGCACGGATGACTGCCCATTATCTTCGATTTCAATATCGTGTGCTTGAGTAGCCAGCACCGTTTTAGCTTCAGTAATTTTCCCAAACCACCACACCAATATATCAATAAAATGACTTGCTTGCGTAAACAAAGCACCCCTTTCTGTTTCCTTACTTCCTCTCCAATCCGATTGGTTATAATATTCCTGATGCCGGTTCCAAAGCACATTGCAATGCACCTTATAAATCTTTCCTAATCTATTATTCTTTATTGCTTCATCCGCTAATCTGATAGGCACATTATAGCGATTCTGCTTTACCACAAACAACTTTAATCCTACATCAACTGCAGCTTGCGACATTTCAGCTGCATCTTTAGCTGATAAGGTCATTGGTTTTTCTACCACCACGTGCTTACCTGCTTTTAGTGCTGCCAAGGTCATAGGTTTATGCAAATGATGTGGGGTACAAATACTCACTACATCAATATCCTCTTTAAGTAAATCGTGATAATCTTGATAAACTGACATATTCCCATACAACTCAACTTGAATAGTGGCTAGTTCTTTTTGTATATCACATACCGACACAAGTTCTGTAAAATCATATTGATCGAGTACCGCAGCGTGTCGTTTACCAATATGCCCGCAACCTATAATTCCAAATCGTTTTTTCTCCATTATAAAAAATCTATTGTAAAGATAAAAATTAGATTAGTTAAGCGATACAATCATCCAATAAGTTCGCAACTTCTCCTGCCAACTTTTTTCTATCATATTTTTGAATCGTATTTGAATCTACTACAACCTTGTTATTTTGATACGTCACAAACAAGGCTTTAATCCTATTCTTTAAGCCATCTTTATCATCGTACGTTAAAAAAGAATCATATCCACATTCTTTGAGTACATCATTGGCTTCGCTATCTAATTGGCCAATGGCCAGTATGGGGCGTTTTGCAGAGAAATATTCGAATAATTTGCCGGGCAAAATCCAAGAAGAGTTAGACGTGTTATTAACCAGCAACAGAAACACGGCCGATTCTTGATAGAGTTTAAGCACATCCTTATGTGCCAGATATTCAGGTATGTTAATTTTGGGTTGAAGGTTTTTAAAGCTCTCAATGCTTTTTCTCACAGGTTCATCTATAGTGCCAGCCAATACTATTTCTAATTGCTTATAGAAATCATCATTCTCTACACATAGCTCCTCTAACACTTCCCATAATAAAGCTGGATTTCTTCCTTCATTTAATAGACCTACATGCGAAATTTTAAACTTTGAAGGTGAAATTGCCTCATCCAAAACAAAATCTTCGGCATCAAAGCCATTGGTTACCACTTCCACTTTGTCAACTCCACCTGTTATAGCTAATTGTTTTGCAAGATTATGCGTTACAGTAAGCACTTTATCAGCATTATGCATCACTTGGTGCTCCAATTTCTTATGGCGTTTCCAAGATTTTTGGGTCAAGTTTAATTGTGGCAACACATCCCAATCACTCCAAGGGTCTCGAAAGTCGGCAATCCACTTAGTTCCTAGTCTTCTTTTCAGTTCCATCCCAATTAAGTGCATACTATGAGGTGGCCCTGTGGTAATAATAACATCAACAGGATTTTTCCGGAGGCACTTCTCTGCATAGTTAACGGCTGGCCTTACCCAAAACAAGCGTGCATCTGGTATAAACCAGTTCCCTCTAATCCATCGCGACCACCTACCCAATAACGATTCATTCTTAGTATCAACTACCCCTTGTTTCTGAACCGCTTTTTTACCCATTAATTTACGATACAAACCAAAGGGTTCCCAAATGGGTAACTTAAGTACGGTTGTTTCTGGCGCAACATCCTTGAGCAGGCTTTCATCTTGTAATTCAAAATCAGGATTTTCAGGTGTAAGGATGATAGGTTCCCAATTATATTCTGGCAAATATTTCGCCATTTTAAGCCACCTCTGTACTCCTCCACCTCCACTCGGTGGCCAATAATAAGTTATGATAAGTACTCTTTTTTTTATCATTAATAGACATATAACTGAAAGCACAAAGATAGAAATAGTTCTCAGTTAGTTATAATTTGAATGATCGAAAACGATTGCGATAAAAATTATTAAATTTATTTACCCAATACGACATCTTATATAAAAAGATATTCTCATTTTTAGGCTCATTTTGATACGAATACTATGAAGCGAATTGCCGTTTTTACATCTGGAGGAGATTCCCCAGGGATGAATGCTTGCATTAGGGCAACTGTACGAGGTGCAATCTATCATGAGGTTGAGGTGTATGGAATTTACCATGGCTTTCAAGGAATGATTGATGGTGAGTTTACTAAAATGGAATCCCATTCGGTAAGTAATATTTTACAACATGGAGGCACCATGCTTAAATCTGCTCGAAGCACTGATTTTAGAACCAAAGCTGGCAGAAAACTGGCTTATAATAACTTAAAAGCCAAAGGTATTGAAGGTATTGTCGCAATTGGTGGGGACGGTACTTTTACGGGAGCCAATATTTTTTATAAAGAATATGGCATTCCAATTATAGGCGTACCCGGTACCATTGATAACGATATTTTTGGAACCGATAAAACCATTGGCTTTGATACTGCGGTAAACACCACACTAGATGCCATTGATAAAATTAGAGATACCGCAGATTCTCATGGTAGAATATTTTTTATAGAGGTAATGGGCCGTGATTCTGGCTATATAGCTATTCAATCTGCGATTGGTGGTGGTGCTGAAAGCGTTATCTTACCCGAAAAAGATGCCACTGCTGAGGATGTAGTTAATAATTTACAAGATGGAATTCGTAGAGATAAATCATTTTCGATTGTAGTAGTAGCCGAAAAGGATGATCCTGGTTATGCTGTTGAGCTGGCTAATGCCGTTAAAAAAACCATTACGGATAAAGACATTAGAGTGACCATTTTAGGCCATATTCAACGTGGAGGCTCTCCTACATCAACCGATAGAACATTGGCTAGCCGCTTAGGGCTAGGTGCTGTTGAAGGATTGCTCAATGGCAAAAAAGATGTTATGGTAGGAATTGTAAACGATAAATTAACTTTCACTCCTTTGAAAGATGCCATTTCTAAAACAAAAAAACTAAACCCTGACTTATTAAGAGCTATGAAAATACTTAGTATCTAATTGCTTATCCTCGGAATCAAATATTCAATTATTTTATTTATGTGAGCTGGCTCAAACCATTGAACCATCTCGTTTTTTTTAAACCAAGTCAATTGTCGTTTGGCATACCTTCTTGAGTTTCTTTTTAATAACCGTATAGCTTCTTCCTTATCATAATTGCCTTCGAAATAGCCAAATATTTCTCTATAGCCTACAGTTTGCAAGGCATTAATATGTTTATACTGTTCATTTAATTTTGCTTCTTCAAAAAGACCATTGCCTATCATTTCATCTATTCTTGTATTTATACGATTGTACAAAACCTCTCGAGGTAATTCCAAACCAATAAAATGTAAATTAAAATGGCGTTGTTCTTGAGCACCTGTTCTAAACGATGAAAACGGTTTGCCTGTACCTATACAAATTTCTAAAGCCCGAATAATTCGCTGCTGGTTTTCAGGGTTAATGCTTTTGGCATAATCAGGATCCAAGAGTTGAAGCTCCCTAAAAAGCGGCTCCACACCTTCTTTATTTTCTCGTTCTTTTAGCATTTTTCTTATGCCACTATCAACTTTAGGAATCTCACTAAATCCAAAGCAAAGCGCATCAATATATAAACCAGAACCTCCACTCAATATAGCTACATCTCCTTTTTTATATATTTCGCTAAGAATAGTTAATCCTTCTTTCTCAAAATGTCCAGCACTAAACTCATCCTTTATACTTCTGTCATTAATAAAATAATGAAAAACATTCTGAAGCTCCTTTTCTGTTGGTTTCGCAGTTCCTATAGCAAGCTCTTTAAATACTTGACGAGAATCGGCATTTAATACTTTCACCCCAAAATGTTTAGCTAATTGCACCGTTAAAGCAGTTTTACCAACGGCCGTAGGGCCGACAATTACAATTAAATGCTTTTTATTCATTTGCTCAAGGTGAATTTTTACAGAAATATCGTTTTAAAATTCTAAATTATTACTTTTAAGATTATTCTATAGAAACTCCTTTGGAAAAAGAAACACCCATTCATATAAGTTACACAAATCTCCTCGCATTAATCATTAATCCTGAAGGTCAGATTAGGTTTGTAACCAAACCACTCGCAACCTTATTAGGCTATGGTATTGAAGAACTGATTGACAGGGATGTTAGTCTTTTATTTAATCCTGATGAATTAAAGAAACTAGAATCATTAATAGGCTCAATCAATTCATCAGAAAACATAGAGTTTCAAGAATTTCCAGCTCTAATTCAATCAAAATCAATTCAATATCTTGATTTAAATTTAAAAGTTGTTCAACTAAAAAACAGTTTTTTAAATGCATACTCCTATGCCATTTTAAGTGATAATATAATTTATCGAAATTTTGTTAAAAAAATATTAGATGCCTCTAATCATAGTTTAAAAGAGCTTTATAAGGTTGCCAATGAGCTTGTATTAATCCTAGACATCCATAAAAAAGTTATTTATATAAATGAGAAATGGAGAAAAAAATTGGGCTTTAAGAATCTGCCAGACGGAGGGCTAGAACTAGTTGCACTGTTTGAAGAGAAAGTAAGCTCTACTATGTTAAATGCACTCGAAAAGCTGGATGCAAAGCATAGTATTACAAGGTTATTCTTAAAGATTAAATCAAAGTTAAATGACAGTAGTTATTATTACTTAAAAGGGTACTTGATATTGGAGCAAAAAGAGGGCGTTCCTTTTATCTATCAATGTATTTTTAACGATATAACAGAAGAAGTTAAGTCCGAGAAAGTTAAAAGTCTTTATTTCAATATTTCAAACCAAATTGCAGAAAACACCGATTTACAAACAGTTTATAAAAACATTCATAACGAGCTAAAGGAAGTAATAGCTTGTGATAATTTATACATTGCTCTTTATAACTCCGATGACGATACAGATGAAATTCATTTCCCTTACTTTTTAGATAAAAACTCAACCTCTAAGAGTGGCCTAACCAGACCTGCCACAAATGGTATTACAGAGTATTCAATTAAGTATGGTAAGCCATTAAGCCTAACAAAAAATGAACTTTTAAAACTACAGCAAGACGATGAAATTGCCATTTTAGGAGAACTACCAGAGCATTGGCTTGGCGTGCCTCTAAGCACCCCAAATAAGGTAATTGGCGTTATTGCTATTCAATCATATTCAGCTGGATATAGATATACAGATGCCGATTTAAGATTATTGGACTTTGCTTCTTCACAAATTGCTATGGCCATTGAAATGGCGCAAACAAGAGAGGAACTTCAGAACCAAACAGCTCGATTAAATGCCATTTTCGATAGTAGTTCTCATTTAATTTGGTCTGTAAATAAAGACTTGGAAGTTACTTCGTTTAATAAAAACTATGTTGAGGCAAACTTTATTAATCATGATATTGAGCCACAAGAAAATATGCAAAACACCGATATCGGCATTAATTTTGAAAATTTTTGGGTAAGCAAGTATAAAAGAGCTTTTAAAGGTGAAAAACTTCAGTTTGAGATAAACCTAAAAGATGACCAAAACAACATTATTTGGAAAGAAATACACCTAAACCCAATATATACTCGATCCAATAAAATTGTTGAAGTTTCGGGTATTGCACAAGACATTACTCCTAAAAAACATTCTGAAATTGCTTTATTAAAAAGCGAGGAGAAGTTCAGAAATATATTTGAATCCTTTCAAGACCTTTATTTTAGATGCAATTTATACGGAAGCATTTTAATGGTAAGCCCGTCAATTTCAGACCTTTTAGGGTATCAAGCATTTGATGTAATAGGTAAACATATTGACGATTATTACCTTTATAATCCTAGAGTTAAAAGGATTTTAAGAGAACTTAAGAGAGAAAAAAATCTTAAAAACGTTGAAGTTTCTATTGTAAAACAAAATGGTGAAGTTCGCCAATGTATTTGCAATATTAGGATGGTTCAGAACAATAAAAATGAGCCTTTCGAAATTGAAGGAGTTGTTCGAGATATTACCCAACTCAAAATAACTAACCAGCAGCTAATAAATGCCAATGAAATTTCTGAAAACTCCTTGCGTGTAAAAGAGCAATTTCTAGCTAATATGAGCCATGAGATTCGTACACCAATGAACGGCATTATTGGAATGATTGACTTACTCGATGCATCTAAACTAGGCTCAACTCAAAAAGGGTATGTAGGTACACTTAAAAAATCTTCCACTATATTAATGGATATATTAAACGATATTCTTGACTTGGCTAAAATAGAAGCAGGCCGAATGGAGTTGAGGAAATCTACTTTTTCTCTATCCTATATTGTAGATAAAATTCATGCACTTTTCACGCCAGTGGCCTCAACTAATAGGGTAAACTTGCATTATCATATTAACAAGGCTCTGCCCCACTTTATAAATACAGATGAGACTCGGTTAATACAAGTACTTTCTAATTTAATCTCCAATTCTTTAAAATTTACGCAAAAAGGAGGCTCAATAGACATTGGCTTCGAGCTTATTGAAGAAGATAATAACAGAGGCATTATCCGTGTTGATGTAAGAGATTCTGGAATCGGCATCTCTGAAGAAAACCAAAAACTACTGTTTAAAAGTTTTGAACAACTTGATGCTTCCACCACAAAATCCTACTCAGGTACTGGGTTGGGTTTGGCAATTTCTAAACAACTTGTAACACTTTTGGGTGGCCAAATAGGCGTATTTTCAAATCCTGGACTAGGAAGCACCTTTTGGTTCACATTCAAAGCCTCGTTTCCAAAAGAACAAACGGCTCCAATTACAGAGTCTCCTGCAATTTCTAACAAAACTAACATTTCTCTTTCTGCAAAAAATGTACTTATAGTTGATGATAATTTAATTAATAGAGAAGTTGCAAAAGAGATTTTAAAAAAATCGGGGTGCAATGTAACATTGGCAGAAAGTGGTGAAAAAGCAATTGAACTTGCTCTAAAAATGTCTTTTGATATTATTTTAATGGATATACAAATGCCCGGAATGGATGGAGTTAAAGCCGCAAAAAAAATTCGTAACCTCGCACTAAAAAAGATGCCAAAAATAATTGCAATGACGGCATACGCTATGAAAGAAGACAAGGATCGTTTCCTAAAACTAGGAATGGACGATTATTTGGCTAAACCCATTCGTGCTGCTACTCTTATTAATAAGGTATTAGAAAATAGTGAGGATGGATTGAATGAAGAAGATGCAGTGGCTTCATTTTTCATCATTAACATAGAAGTTATAAAACAGTTGAAAAAATATGGTGGTGAAGAAATATTAGACTCTGTGTATAATGATTTTGAAGAAGAAACAGGCTCTCAACTCAATGAATGTGTTGATTGTATGGCCAATAAAGACTGGAATGGGCTAAAAACAATAATGCACACATTAAAAGGCACTGCCGGAACACTTGGCATTGATAAAGTTGCTCAGACTGCTAAAGAATTAGAAACCTATTTAAAAGAAGGTAATAATTCTGCTTTTGACACAAATTTCTTCCAACTTATAGATAACTTTGAAGAGTTTAAAACTAATTTTAGGGAAATAATCCAAAATGACTGATTAATAATGGAAAAGAAAATATTAATTGCTGAAGACAGTTCAGTTATTCTGAACTTGACTAAGAAAATTTTGATGCAACAAAATTTTGAGATAGTTACAGTGAAAAATGGACAAGCTGTTTTGGGCAAATTGGAATCCGAATCATTTGATCTCATTTTAATGGATATCAATATGCCCATTTTAGATGGGATGGAAACTACTAGAAAGATTAGGGACATGGAAGACCCTAATATTGCAAATCTTCCAATTTTTGCGATTACTGGTAATGCAGGAAATTATTCCATAGATGAATTTAAAGCCGTTGGCATAAATGAATATCTTCAGAAACCACTCGACTTTGATCGATTGGTTACCTTGGTTAATCAATACACGAGCTAAATAAATGGCTGTAAAGTATTCCAAACAGTATTTACATAAACTGGAGGATTTAATGGCAGAAACAGATTTTATACTCCGCTACGAAAAAGGGAATTTTAAATCTGGTTATTGTATTTTAAATAGCAAAAAAATTGCCATTGTAAATAAATATTTTACCCACGAAGGAAAGATTAATTGTATAATTGATATTGTAAAATCTATAGAGGTAGATACCGAAAAATTAAGCTCAAAAAATCAAACTCTTTTTCTCGAGCTTTCTCAAACTGATTTAGAGTTTTGATTATCACCCTTCTTGGAACTGGCACTTCTCAAGGCGTTCCTGTAATAGCCTGCAATTGCGAAGTGTGTTCATCTACTGATTATAAAGATAAACGATTAAGAACCTCCATCCATATTGAAGTAGAACGCCAACATTTCAATATTGATATTGGACCAGATTTTAGGCAACAAATGCTATCCAATAATATCCAAAGACTAGATGCCATCCTTATAACCCACGAGCATAAAGACCATACAGCGGGATTAGATGATGTGCGTTCTTTTAACTTTTCTCAGAAAAAAGATATGCCAATTTATGGGAGCCAAAAAGTGCTTGATCAAATTACACAGGAGTTTGCTTATATTTTTGCAGATCATAAATATCCTGGTGTTCCGCAAGTGGAAAAAGTCGCCATTACCAATAGTACATTTAGCATTCATGGCATCAATATTACTCCTATTGAAGTAATGCATTTTAAGCTACCTGTTTTTGGCTTTAGAATCAAAGAAATGGCCTATATAACAGATGCTAATTTTATTCCAGAGGTGGAAAAAAAGAAACTTACCGGCCTAAAAATATTAATACTAAATGCGCTGCAAATAGAAAAGCATATCTCGCACTTTACCTTAGCTGAAGCCCTAGAGCTAATACTAGAGTTAAAGCCAAAAAAAGCATACTTAGTACATATTAGTCATAAAATGGGGTTAGCAAGAGATATAGAGCCTACCCTGCCTGAAAATGTTTCACTGGCTTACGATGGACTAAGAATTAGCCTCTAAACCTGAGTTCTAATGCATAATAATTACTATTTTTTTAAGCAGTTGGTTCCTGCTCTTTCTTCCAAACTATTAGGTGCTGTAATAACCAATTGTTTTAGCCAAAATAAAAATGAGTTAATACTTGAATTTAGACTAACCAGCGAAGAAAATTTCTTTATAAAGGCATCGCTCGAAAGCCAATTTTCTTGCCTTTCATTTCCTGCAAATTATTATAGAGCAAAGCGTAACTCTGTCAATATTTTCGAATTGGTAAGAGGCAGTAAGTTACTAAGCATTAAGAATGTGCTAAATGAAAGAGCCTTTATTTTTGATTTCGAAGAAAATATTCAGCTACTCTTTAAGCTTTATGGCAATCAGTCAAATATCATCTATTTCAAAAACGATCAAGCTGTTGAGCTCTTTAAAAGCACCTTAAAACGAGATAGTGAAATTGACATAAATGCACTAGACCGAAAGCTCGATATTTCATTTACGGCCTTAAAAGAAAGTGATTGGAACACTAGAGAAATTATACCAACACTAGATAAGCACACCTCTCAATTATTATCAGATCGATTATCTAATTCCATTAACAAAGAACAAGTTTTCAATGATTTTATTAATGAACTAACTAAATCTAAATTCTACATCGACTTTTCAACATCAGGCTATCGGCTGAACTTAATTAAAACTGATTTGGCTCAAACTACATATACAAATCCTATTATAGCCATCACCTCCTTTTTTGAGCAAGAAGTAAAACTAAAATCTATAACTTCTATAAAATCTAAATTAATAAAATCGATTAATAGCCAATTAATAAAATCTGATAACTACATTAAAAAACTTGCCAAAAAATTAAACGAGTTATCTATAGGAAGCAATAATCAGCAAAAAGCGGATATACTAATGGCTAATTTACACTCGGTTGTCAAAGGAAGCAAGTCGGTTGAGCTTTTTAATTTTTATACCAACTCTAATATTATTATTAACCTAAACCCGCTGCAAACTCCTCAAAAGAATGCGGAACGTTACTACAGAAAAGCCAAGAACGAAGCAAAAGAAATTACCATTCTTACAAACAATGTAAAGTTAAAGAAAAAAGTAATTTCTGGATTAAAATTAAAGTTGGTGAAAATTGAGAACAGTAGCGATTTTAAATTCCTTGAAGCACAAATACCTGAACAGCTAACAAAAACGGAAGAGCCAATGGCTTATAAAGAGTTTATAGTGGATGATTTTTTAATTTTAGTGGGCAAGAATGCAAAACACAACGATACTCTTACTCTAAAAATTGCAAAAAAGGATGACCTGTGGTTACATGCTAAAGATGTGAGTGGGTCGCACGTAGTTATTAAACAAATACCTGGCAGAGCATACCCTAACTATATTATCGAAAAAGCGGCTCAGTTAGCTGCCTACTACTCCAAGCGAAAAACTGATTCGCTTTGCCCGGTATTATATACACCTAAAAAATATGTGCGAAAGAAAAAAGGCACCCCTGCAGGTGCCGTGTTTGTTGAGAAAGAAAAAGTAATTTTAGTAGAGCCGAGCAATAACATATAACTCATCCCAACTTTGCAAGAGCCAAAACTATTCAATCGAGTTTCAAAATTTCCTCCACAGCGCAGGCTTACTCCGTTACATTAATCTTTAACATATTAGTTCTGTACTTTTTCTTAATTGGCATACTGGCCATCGTAATATATGCATCTCCTTCTTTTAAATGACCTTCCCTCTTAAGTGTAGCTTCCACTTTTGCAATGGTTTCATCTGTAGTATCATTCGATTCAAAGAAATAACCACGAACACCCCAAACCAGATTTATCATAGTTAAAAGTTTTTTATTACCTGTGAAGATAAAAATATTCGCCTTAGGCCTGTGTGCCGACAGTTTCCATGCGGTAAAACCTGACCAAGTCATACCTGCTATTACATGCGCCTTAGTATCTGAACTTAAGCGCACAGCACTTTGCACCAAACTGGTAGGGTAAAAATCAGGTGATTCAGGGTTGGGAGCATTATACTTATAATAAATATTTTCGTAATTAGACTCCACCGAGCGAATAATTTTGTTCATGCTTTCAACCGCCAACAAAGGAAATTTACCGGCAGCAGTCTCTGCCGAAAGCATTACTGTATCTGCGCCATCAATCACTGAATTGGCAACATCATTGGCTTCTGCTCTGGTTGGCCTTGCATTTTCAATCATGCTTTCCAACATTTGAGTTGCCACTATTACTGGAGTTGCAGCCGCATTGCACTTTTTGATGATATTCTTTTGAATCATAGGCACATCCTCCATATCCATTTCAACACCGAGGTCTCCTCTGGCAACCATTATTGCATCTGTTGCATCTATAATCGCGTCTATTTTGTTTACCGCTTCCGGTTTTTCAATCTTAGCAACTACCCTAATATCTTTATTAGCTGCCTCAATTTTCATTTTAAGGTCAATAATATCAAGGGGGTCTCGCACAAAAGATAGGGCAATCCAATCCACATCGTTTTCAATTCCAAAGGCCAAGTCTTCTAAGTCTTTTGGTGTTAAAGAGGGCGCAGATACATTGCTACTTGGCAGGTTAATTCCTTTTTTAGATTTTAACTCTCCACCATGCACAACAACAGTATGCACTTCGTCTCCTTTTACAGACTCAACTTTTAATTCAATTTTACCATCATCAATTAAAATAAGCTCTCCTGTACTAACATCCTTAGCCAAGTTTTCATAAACCGTACTCGCTATTTTAGCATTTCCTAATACTTTTTTAGTAGTAATAATGAGTTTTTCACCATCTTTAATTACACAACCCTCTTCCATATCATTGAGCCTAATTTTAGGCCCCTGCAAATCTTGCAAAATAGAAATATGAGTGCCAAGTTCAGCATTGAGCTCTCTAATAAACTTAATAACTTTGGCATGATCATCATGGGTTCCATGCGAAAAATTCAATCTAAACACATCGACACCTGCAACTATAAGTTGTTTTAAAACTTCTTTTGAATTAGAAGCAGGCCCAACTGTGGCTATTACTTTGGTTTTATTAAACAATATTTTGTCCATTAGTAGAAAATAAAATTATCCCTCGATTTAAGTTTTGTTATATCAATTAATTGAACAAAGGATATTTCATTAATTAATTGAAGTTGATGAATAATTTCACTCATCTCCATGAATTGTTCTTCCCCTTCAATCAACAAGAAGTAGTCTATCTGAGGCAACTCTTTAGCCAAATAAACCACTTTCTCTTTATCAATTCCTTTATTCTTTACCAAATTAATTTTCACAAAATCAGTTTGATAACAATAATTACTAAGCGTAAGAGTATTACTCTTAGTCAAGTCAATAACTAGATCTTCATCTAGAGCTAACTCTATCTTAAATACTTGGTTAATTTTCCAGGCGAGCTTGTACTCTTTTAAAGAAGTTACTATTCCAATGACTGCGGCTTCAACTTCTATTTCAAGATCTAACTTTTTCTTGCCCATGCAGGGCACAAAGATAGGATTATAGCCTGATAAAAAACAATACTTCGCTATAAGTTAAGTATATAATAATATTCACTCTTCTATCAATTGTACCCGAACTCAGGTTAATAGTTGACTCATTTAAACGATTTTTACACATTTATTATCCATATCGCTATCCTATGTAATTAACAAGTTGTAAATTGCCTAAAAGCGAGGCAAGAAATATAATTTTTATTTGTTTGTGTTTATAAACGAATTGTATTTCTTTGCATCGAAATTTTCACCAAACAATTAGAAGAAAATGTCTGAAATTGCACAAAAAGTAAAAAG
>CAZZML010000017.1:0-16068 GCA_964654735.1 uncultured Roseivirgaceae bacterium
CATTAAAGGTTGGAATATCATTCAGTGTATGAAAAGATTCCCAGGCAAGACCTTGTGGGTCTGTCACCCAATGTTTATCTGACTGACTATAGCAACAAGCAGTCCCTTCCTGTGTATCAATCGGTACCTGCGTTGCATCAAGGAGTTGTTTAATGCCTTGCAGTTCTGATTCGTTTTCTGCTTGAATACCCAAGTGATCTAAACCTAATTTTTTACTGCGGTTAGAGATTGCAAAATTAACCCGCGGATCATCCAGCATCCATTTTGCATAGTCATCATGCTGCACAGTTGGCTGACAGCCAAACATAGTGCTGTAGAAATTAATATTTTGTTCGAGATTATCGACTGATAGGTGAACGTGCAATCTTTTCATAGGGCGCCCCTTTAATATTGTTATGCACATAAGCATATATTTTAAAATTATTGCAATCATACTGGAGTAAAAAAATATGTTTTTAGCAACAACCCACAGTATCCGGTCTATTTTCCATTTTTTTCAAACGTTGCAAATCTGACTTAAATGAATCAGTTTGCTCAACGGCCAATAAAGCATTCATTAACAAAGGTGGCGCCCAATCAGGTAATTTAGCGTTGATCTGATAAAAAACCCATTGTCCTTCTCGACTGTCCTGCAATAAACCGCACTGTCTTAAAGATGCTAAATGTCGAGATATTTTGGGCTGGGACAAGTCTAGCGCTGTGGTTAATTCACAAACACAGAGCTTACCTTCCTTCTGCAACAAAGTGACACAGCGCAATCTTGTATCATCGGAAAGGCATTTAAAAAACAGGGCTGGAGAGAACATTGCTTCGTTAAATATTAATATACGGACAATCATATATTAAAATAAAATAACATTCAATTTTTTATTGTAACGGTTTAATTTGAAATCGTTGCGCCCAGCATTAGGACCTTATAAATAATTTTCGAGCAAGTCTTTAGCCCAATCTGGTAAAAATATTTCCTGCCAAAATTGACCATTCCGAATATGCTGTGCGGAATGCCGGTTGCAAAGTATAAAACGATCTAATATCCATAACTTTCTTTGTATTTTTAAATGACTATCTAGCACCTTTTCCCCATAAAATGACTTCAATAGT
Organism: uncultured Roseivirgaceae bacterium; assembly: GCA_964654735.1. Taxonomy (GTDB): domain Bacteria; phylum Bacteroidota; class Bacteroidia; order Cytophagales; family Cyclobacteriaceae; genus JAKISE01. Next base: position 1,102 of record CAZZML010000017.1, read on the forward strand.
ATGGATAATTATGGTTAAATCAAGAAATAAGCTGTAGTTCTTAACATAATATAAATCATATTGAAGCTTTTGAATGGCATCATACTCGTTTGCACCATAGGGATAACATAGTTGAGCCCAACCTGTTATCCCTGGTTTTACACGATGCCTTTTACGATAATAAGGAATCATTTTATCAAATTCATTTACAAACTCGGGTCTTTCTGGCCTTGGGCCAACAAAGCTCATATTTCCTCTAAAAACATTCCAAATTTGGGGTAATTCATCCAGCCTTATTTTTCTAATAACCGCACCAACTCGAGTTATTCTTTTATCATTCTCTTGTGCCCACTGAGCTCCATTTAATTCAGCATCAGTACGCATACTTCTGAATTTAATAACATCAAAATCCTTATCTAGTTCACCTACCCGTGTTTGTCGATATAAAATAGGACCTTTAAAACCACTTTCAATATAAATTGCACTAGCAACAATTAACATAAAAGGCCAGCTCACTGTGAGCAGAAGAAAACTAGCCAAAAGATCAACCGTTCGTTTGCCAAAAACCCTCATCCCGCCCGTTCCAAAGCCGTCAGAAAATACAAACCAACTTGGATAAATATTATCTAAATCTATCATCGACTTTTCTCTCTCGTAAAAAGTCAGCAAATCAACAACATCTATTCCATAGACTTTACAATCCAGTAAATCATCCATAGGAAATGTACAACGCCTATCATCTAAAGCCAATACTATTTCGTCTATATCTAATTGCTTAACAACAGAAAGGATACTTTCATAATTTGAAATAATTTTATGGTTAGTTACAACTACATTGCTTTCATTAATAGCAAGACAGGCACTGATGATAAAACCACGGTGAATATAATTATCATTACTATTCACCAAATGATTTGCATTTTTTCCAACGCCAATAACAAGAATTCTCTTTTTAAGATTTAAATGGTTTACATATTTATAAAATACATATCTACAAAAAAGCATGCCTAAAAAAGCTATTGCAAATGTATAGAGTAAAACACTCCTTGCTATTTTAAACTCAGGGAATGAATAATAGATAACCAATAAAACAATCATAGACGAGAAAAAACTCACACCTATTCTTGAGACCAAATGATAATCATCCCAACTCAAACTGCGTCTATATAATCCAAGTCCAACATTAGAAATTATTGTAACAGTAGAAAAGATTGAACTGGATAGAATAATATATTCATCCGAATACCAGGATGAACTATAAAAGAAGCGAAGCTCTGTCCCCATATACATGGCACCAAATAACATAGAAAACTCTGCTATAAATAATCCCACATAAGCACTGGACAAATAATGTCTAAATATCCTAATCATATTTCGTTCCCTATAATATTACTTATATTAATTTATATTTTTTCAATAATTCATTTAAATGTCTAATAGGTATTGCATAAGTAATGCCGCTAGGTTTGGACAAAACATTTTCTTTGCTTTCTTTTACAAATACTTTATTAACAATACCTATTACATCCCCTGTTTCTGTATCATATACTGGACTGCCACTATTTCCGGGATAGGCTGTCGCATCTAATTGATACACATTAAAGGGCTCTCGCAATCGTTTCAATAACTTTGTGTTCAGCTGTTTAGACCTAAGCATGGGAATAACAACGGGACTAATTGCAGAAACAATTCCTCTATGTGTTACTGGGTACAGGCCTAATACCATACCAATCGGAAATCCGGTAAACGTAATGGACTGTCCTTCACGTACTTTAGTTGAATCCAGCTTTAAAACGGGTAAAGAATCGGTTAATAATTTCAATATAGCTATATCGTGCACTTTATCAATAGCGACTGTTTTGGCCTTGACCATTTTAATCTGTTTTTTCTGATGAAAGAAAACAGCTATGATTTCAAAGTTAGCAGTATCAAGCTTATCTGGCAACACATGGGCATTTGTTACGATTAATTTTCCATTTCCTATGGCAAAACCGGTTCCTCGAAACTCACCTTTTGGAGAACGCCTTGGCATATAGGTCCCCACCGCAACAATCGATTTTTTTGTTTTGTCAATCAAATCTGGCAATGAAACAGCCGAGGCAGGCTCATAGGAAAACATCATAAAAAATAAAATAATTAATTTCATTTTGATTCTATTAATAATCTGCTAAAGGCTAATTCATTCAGTGTGGATAATAAGGTTTTAGCTTACCTTTCTATATCGACTATAGATCAATACCAAGATAAACACTAGCAATAACTAAGGTTTCTGAGCACATTTTGGACAACAAAATAATTATTAATTTGTATCTTTTCAGTGTGCTTGGTGTTAGAACTGCAAGCTGTTGATTTATCTGGATACTAACAAATGTGGCCCACACCACATAGGCGTGATAAATGTAGATTTTGCAGGAGCAAATATCTGCCCTTGTAAACTCTTTTGCAACTTTCTGTTGCACAGAGCTGATAAATCAACAACCAGCATCCTCCATAAAAAAATACGGCACATAGTTACTATAGATTTATAATTAAACACTTTCAAACACTTAAGCAACTGAACTGTTAATACGGTTCCAAGTGTACATACCCATAAAATTATGCTATTTCCTTAAGAACTTGGCTTTCCTCATCTATAAACATAGTCGTTTATCACCTTATAGCAACCCCATCAAAACAATTGTGTTTCGACAATAGTCGAAAGAATTCTGTGGCTATAGCTATTTTGTATTTGTGGTATTTTTCAAGGTAATCATAGAAAAAATGCCAGTACACCAGCTTTTATTGTTAAGCCGGGGATTTTAGCTCGTCAATTATAAATGCCGGTCTATTTCATGTGCTTTAAGGCCCCATGCCAGTATTGTTTCAACTGTATGGTTTGCACTATTTAATCTTGCAATTAATATTTCGAATAAATATTTATAGAACAAGTAGCCTTGAATGGGGTTCTTATCCAGATATATACATAATCTTTCGCCATTAATTTCTAATAAACTGGCCTCAGTGATGGCGGTAACAGTTGCTATTCTTGGAAGTGCCTCGTGCAAACAACTTTCTCCAAAAAGTGCACCCGCTTTTAAATCCCCTATACCGGGTTGAATATGTTTGTTTTTTCCTAAATCAACTTGCCCTGTTACTCTTAATACCCCTTGTTCTATAAAAAAAAGAGAATCCCCTAACTCCCCTTCCCTTACTACAATATCATTAGCATAAAATTTTTTACGTTCCCATGCTGTACCCTCTGAAAACTGTGGGGAATTGAGAATCTCATTCAGTATATTTTTCAAACGCTTTCCTTAATTAATCCAAATGAATATCAATTCCATATTTAGTGAATAACGAATATAGAGTAGGACGAGTAACACCTAATAACTTTGCTGTATTTGAAACATGATTATCTGTGTATGCAAGCGCTCTTTTTATTGCTTTTGTCTCCGCTATTTCTCGTACTTTTTTTAAATTAAGTGGAATCTTTGCTTCAGTAGATTTCTTTATCTCCAAGTCTTCGCTAGTTAGCTTAGATCCATCAGCCATAATAACAGCACGTTTAATTTTATTTTCAAGTTGTCTAATGTTACCAGGCCAGTCATAAGTTTCAATTAACTGCGCAGCTTCTTTTGTAAAACCGCTAATTTTTTTGCCGTTTTCTTGATTAAACCGTTTCAATAATGCTGTCGCAATAACGATTGCATCACCTTCCCTTTCACGTAGTGGAGGAATGTTAACCGTCATTTCGTTAATTCGATAATACAGATCTTCCCTAAACTGTCCATTTTTAATCAGTTCTTGCACATTCTGATGAGTCGCACAAATAATCCGCACATCAATGGGTATTTCAGCTCGTCCACCTAAGCGCTCAATTACCCTTTCTTGTATAAACCTTAATAATTTAGCTTGTAAAGGAAAAGGCAAGTCACCAATTTCATCTAAAAAGAAAGTTCCCCCATCTGCATATTCTATTTTTCCTTTAGTTTGTTTTGTCGCTCCCGTAAAAGCTCCTTTTTCGTACCCAAACAGCTCACTTTCAAGCAGGTTTTCTGGAATAGCTGCACAATTAACCGCAACAAATAGTTTATCAGAACGAGTGCTTAATCCATGAATAGCCTTCGCTAAGACTTCTTTTCCAGTTCCACTTTCTCCTAATAATAAAGTCGTAACATTAGTAGGTGCAATTTTTTCTATCATCCGTGATAATTTTTGCATTTCTTCACTCGTGGCAATAATTCCTTTTAAGGGCTCATTTGAATTTTGTTTTAATTTTATATTGTCCTTTTCTAGCTGATCCAACTGATATGCTCTTTCTATAATCAGATTTAGCACATCAAGATCTACCGGTTTTTGATAAAAGTCATAGGCACCCATTGCAACTGCTTTAATAGCATTTTCTCTTTCATCATTCCCTGTTACCACAATGACTTTAGTTGTAGGGGCTAATTGCAAGATTTCTTTTAATGTTTCCAAGCCCTCACTTGCATTTGTAGGGTCTGGCGGCAACCCAAGGTCTAGTGTAATGACATTCGGCATATATCGTCTTAAAGCCGTTATAGCTTCAGTTCTATCACCTGCTATAACAGTCTGATAATTATCAAAACTCCATTTCAGTTGCTTTTGTATGCCAGGATCATCTTCTACTATAAGTAATACTTTTTTGTCATCCATCTTTTTACCTAATTATTGTTATAGCAATGATTTGCTTGCTTCAGGCAAATTAATAAAGAAAGTAGTTCCTTTCCCTGGTTTACTTTCCAAGGTTATACTTCCTGCTTGCTGTAAAATATATGTACGAGCTTCATAAACACCAATTCCCATACCCGCATTTCCTTTTGTGGTATCAAAGGGTTTAAATAATCGCTGTTGAATAAATTTTTCGTCCATCCCGCAACCATTATCAATAATTTTTAGAATAATGTTACCTTGTTCCTTTATTACATTAATTTCAACTAAACCATTATCTTCAGTAGCTTCTTGTGCATTTTGGACCAAGTGCGCAAGGATAGCGACCATCTTTTCTTTTTCTCCCACAACCCAACAATCTTCTGTCTCAATATTGATACTTAATGAGGGTCTGTTCGTGGCTTGTTGTATTGCCACTTCTTCCAGAACATCCACAAGATTAATCTTTGATTGGCTAATTGACTGAATATTTCCTTTTTTCAATTGCCCCAGTATATGCTCTATTTTTTTTACAACATGTTCCAGTGTTTCTATTGAATCATCTATAAACTCAGGATTCCTTTTGTGTTTTTCTGAGTTTTTTACTATGAGCGAAATTTGAGCAACTAAATTTTTCAGATCATGAACTAAAAATGCTGAAAATCTATTGTAAGCCTCAAATTGCCGTGCACGAACCAGGTTCTCACTGACTTGAGTTAAAGCTAATGCATTTGCTAATTGCATACCTACTGTTTTTAATAAATCATGGTCTTCCCAGTCAATTTGTCTTGATACCCTTGGTTTAGTCAATACTATAAAAGCTTCAAGATTATTACTCTGAAATAATGGAACTATCAACCATATTTCTTTGTGTTCTGCATACCATTGATCCAACCCAGACCCAGCATATATATCAGGATCATTAAAATATTCAACAAAATCTATGACCCATTGTTTTGATTTCAAAAAATTCACTAGCAACTCATTTTTTGAAACTATTTGTTGTGTATGTTCACCTAAATTTTGTTCCGCAGTAAGATAAAAATCACCTTGCTCATTTTTTATCCATATCCCCCCACCCGAACTATCAACAAACTTAGCCATGGTACTGACTATAAAACTGGATAAGTCATCTAATGAATTTAGTTCAGCAATCGTTTTACTTAATTTTATCCATTCATCCCTATAATTATACCTCTGTTGAAAAAAGTGTTTGCTAAAAAAAACTTTTGCTAATGCTCTTATTTTCCCAGAAACAAAAAAAACCAACAACAGTATAATTGCTAAAAAAATAAAGCTTATTTGAGCAATTGCTCCCCAGCTACCTCCATAGTATTTTATATAGTAACCCGCTAGTGACATTAATAATAAATAGAAGCCAGCGCCTAGCAATACTGTTGTATGAAAAATAACCTTATTGGAAATTTTTATACTAATTTCTTCTTTACTTAATCGATTTAATGAAACTGCAATCAGGATAACAACTAGAACGTTGACAAATCCTCTGGCTCCCCAAAAAGACATATCAAGTACTGAAAATAATAAAGACTTACTATAAAGAATAAAATCAAAAACAAATAATGAAGCTAAGCCCAAACATAAAAACTTAATTATCCACCGCTGCTCCTGCACTGCATTACGATATAGTTGCTCTACCAACATTAGCCCAAAAATTGCAAAACCAATATGTACAAACAGACGAAAATCAAAACCTGTTAATTGCTGAACCTGATAACGTAATTCGGAAAAACTTTCTAAAATAACAATAGTTATTATTATAAAAATAAGAAATGGTACTTTCCAGGTATGCCGTATTAGAAAATATTGGCTATTAAATTGCTGCTTTGAAATCAATACACTAAGAAAAAAAAACCAGCCTAAATTGCGTAATGATTCAACAGGTAAAGTATCTTGAATATAAAGCTCATTATTTTGTAAAACAAAAACTATGTAAGCAGACCATACTACGGATAATACGAGCGCTAAAGCAATAGGAATACCCAATGGATTCTTATTGATTCTAACTAACAACACGCATAATAATCCTAAATAAGCACATGTTGATGCCGTATAACTATATAAGGCAAAGATTTCCACTAGTTTTATTTTCTCCAAATGTATAAGAACAGAAACGGATAATGTTATCTCTCTGATTATCCTAGAAAAAGCAGTTGAACTGCGGAATTATAGTGCAAGATATTGGTTTCACAATGCTTTACAGATAATTGCTCCTGCATGATCTGCATTCACCACATCCGTGTGGTTCAAAAAAATCTTAGCTCCCATAGGTTAAGCGGACATTTTTGAAGTGCTGCGGAATCAAGAGCTTGTTGCTAGAAACCGTGAACAACTGCTTTTTCTAGGATTATGTGTTCCGACCTAACACAAGCTACATAGAACCAGTGAAATTTTTTGAATAATCCATCCCGGCTCCTTGTTATTCAATTACTCGCTTCAAGTTAACGAAATAACCAGCTAATACTAACTTCCTTCGTAATCGCCGTCTGAGATTGAGGTGAAATTAAGCAATGCAAGAGCAGTTGCGGGGGAACTTTCCAAGACCAAAAAAAGTTATTTCTATTGTGTACCATCTGTCGTCATATTCGATTCATCATTTAACCAAGATCTTTGGCTAACCAGGGACCTATTGTTTGACTTACCACCAGGGGTAATCGCTTCCAGGCTGCAATAAATATCTGATATTTTGGATTTAAAGGATTAATATCTGGAATAGCATCGGATTTTATCAACTGAAATTCATAATAAAGAGGCTTCGGCTCAAAACCCCAATGCTTTTTAAAACGATATGACCCTGTACCTTCTTTGCTTCTGCCATAATCAAAAACCTTTATTCCTTTTTCTACTGCACGACGCATAACTTCCCAATACATAAAGTCATTACCTTGCACCGCCCGTGCATGCTCAGTCCCTCCTCCATAATAGGGTAATACTTCATCCTTAAAATAAAAATTCATTACACTAGCAATCAACAGACCCTGTGCATCAACGACCGTTAAGATTTCACATTGCTCCTTAAAAACCTGTTTCAATATTTCAAAATATTTTTTAGCAAAAACTGGCGTCCCAAGGTTTCTTACACTTTCTGAATACGCTTGGTAAAAACGTTCAATGCCTTCATCAATTTCACTGCTTAACCCTGCCTTTATGCCTTTTCTTATCGTTGCTCGCTGCTTTCGAGGAATAGCTAACATGTTCTTTTCTTCATCCTTGTCCAGTTCTTTCCTAAAGGTAACATAAAGCGCTTTATATGGACGTTCTGGGGTTATCTGGGTTCTATTTCTCATCTCCAGATAATCTACGCCCAATTCCTCGGCTAATTCACACGCTTTTTTATCTAGCCTGGCGTAAGACTCTTCGTCATCGGCTATAATCCCACCATAAACACAAAATGCACAAGAGCTCAACGAATTACCAAAAAGTAAACTATTTATATGCACTAATGGAAGAATTCCTGTTACTTTTCCTTTTTGTTCTGTATACAAAAAATACGTTTGATGTCCAAATGCATTTTCGATAACTTCTTTCCAGCCCGCTTTATGAAAAAAAGTAGCTAAGGATGAGTTTTCCACATATTCATCCCATTGCTTTATGGATGAATGATCTAATGTTTTAATCATAAAATTCGATAAGTAAAAAAAGTGGAAATATAAACCAAAAGTGTGCCCGCGCGAAGCATAGAAAGAAGAAACCTTCATGCTTATTTTAATCAATACAGCATTAATGGACTACTCGTCATCTTAATGTTGATTAAGAAAAACTTTTTCCATGGTATCCCAACGAAAATCAGTTAATAGACAAGCTATACGTCGTTCCATTTTTTCCAGATTCAAATAATGCCTAAATCTTGTTTTTAGGTTTAGACCTTGCTGTCTGGGTTGTTCGGGGTCTATTTCCCAAGGATGACAATAGAAAATAGCAGACTGTTCGTCTTTGTTTATCTTGTTAAATGCCCATTTTGAAAATAAATAAGGATAAAATCTAAAAAAACCGCCTCCACCACAGGGCATATTTTTATTTCCAATTTTTATAGTCGATATTGGAATTTCTAAAAAATCAGCATTCTTAATGGGTTTATAACAAAAACGGGGGGCATCAGGTATACCATATAAATCATGTTTTACTGGATAAATACTCGAACTGTATTTAAACCCTTCTTCAAGTAAAACATCATGAGCCCATAGGTTTTTAGAATTGATAGAATAGCTTGCTGCTCGATAACCTATAACCTCTTTTCCACTCAAGTCTTCTAATATTTTCTTAGAACGATTAATATCTAAACGAAACTGTTCCGGCGTTTGCTCAGTTACCCTAATATGTTCATAACCATGACAAGCAAGCTCATGCCCTTCATCAACAATTTTTTTAACTAGGGATGGGTAACGTTCAGCAACCCAACCCAATGTAAAAAAAGTGGCTTGCGTGCTATTTGCGGCTAACATAGTCAGTATTTTTCTGGTATTTTGCTCTACTCGGTGCTCAATACCATCCCACTTACTTTTATTGATATAAGGTTCAAATGCAGATACTTGAAAGTAATCTTCTACATCTATACTCATGGCATTTATAATTTTTGTATTTTGCATTTGGGTTCCGCTAGCATTTTTTAAATACAACAACTTTTGAAAACCGATTTAACAATCAATCCTCAGGATAAGCATCATCCATATCTAAGTGAATCAATATAGCCTTACGTAAAAGTATTTTTTCTTTATGTAAACTATTGCTTAAATCAGCTACTTTTTGTTCTAATGCTATTATTCGCTGATTTTTAGTTAAATCATCAGTCGACTCTATTTTTTCAATAGCCGTCTCTTTTTCGATGTTAAGTGAGTCATAATCTGCTTCAATCTCACTAATCACATGTCGGGTACTTTCTAAGTCAATAACTGATCGTTCTTCCAGATAGCCAAATAATAAGAGTCTGTCACATAGTGTATTAATACGACGAGGTATACCTTTAGTATATCTGTATATTTCAGAAAATATATCTTCTTCAAATTCAGGGTTAGATTTCCATCCTGCTTTAGCAAGCCGAAAAAGAATATATTGTTTAATTTCATCTTCTTCTATTGCTTTTAAATGATAGGTTGCAACAATCCGTTGTTTAACTTGATCCATTCCAGAGGAATAAAGCAATTTACCTAATTCTTCCTGGCCTACCAAAAAAATCTGAAAAATCACTTTTCCTTCCCACTCATAATTGGAAAGCATACGTAACTCTTCAATGGATTGTTTGGGTAAATTCTGTGCTTCATCCACTACAAGAAGAACTCTTTTACCTAATTGGGCGTTTTCTCTAAAAAAGTTTTCAAGGCGCACTAACAATACCGCTTTGTTATCATTACTCTCATAGGCAACATTAAATGCCGAGGAAAGCATTCTTAACGTATCTTCAGCCCCAACCTGAGAGGTGACCATTAAGCCAATAACAATATCTTCGTCTTGTTTGAAAGATTCAAACAATTCCTTGACCAACATTGTTTTCCCTGTTCCGGGCTCACCCGTCACGACAACGAAACCCTCACCTTGAATCAGTCCATATCGTAAATATGCTTTGGCCCTTTTATGGCCAGCACTATTAAAGAAAAATTCCAGATTAGCATTCAGCTGAAAGGGATTTTGAGATAAGTTATAAAAATTTTTGTACATTTAATATTGGAGTGTTAGGCCAGCAGTTACTCTGTTTTCTTGGTAGCTGTTTAAATTATCATCTGAGTTTTGATCTAAAAATCGATATTCAAGATATCCATCTAATCGAGCCGAACGTCCACCTAATCGAGTTATAAAATTTCGTGTCGCCCTGGCTGAAACATTAAATAGCTTATCTGAAAATGAGTCAACACCATCAGATTCTGTTTTTTGCCAACCAGAACGAAGCAGGAGACTACTTCGTCTTGTAAAACGCCAATCCCAGCTTCCGGAAATGCCTGTCACCTTTTCCTCATTCCCACTCAGCTCAAAATCTCTAGTCGTCCTAAATATATTAGCAGAAAGATCACTTTTACCGGTACGAAATGAAACCGATAGCTGAGCCCTCTTTGCAATAAACACGTCATCTGTTAATGATGGCAGACGGGGATTAAGGTTTCCATCAAGATTTACGTCCCGGTCGCCAAAAGCATCTTCTACGCTAAAAATCTGATCATCTAACAATACTTCTTGCGTTGTTGTTGTTTGTTCATTATAACTGAGCGTCCAAACCGACCTACGTGTATTGTAGTTTAGTGCTGTATCCCATGTTTCACCATTACCCCCGGTATTAAGACCTATGTCATTATTAGTATAGGTTGTTATCCAGTGTAATCGGCGAAAGGGTGAAATATCGACGGTAACAAATGAATTATTACCATAACCCGCTTCTAACCTAAAACTTTGATTGGGCCTCCATTCACCACCAAAAGTATAGAAAACACCATTATTGTTACTCTCTGAATCACCTGCAAATGAATTATTACTGTGCCCAACTCTGGCAAAAACATTGAATTTTCGACCTAAGGCATATCTTATTACTGCAAGTGAATCCTGAAAATCAACATCTTCACTATCACTGTTCTTTTGATGACTATTGTTAAAAGCTAAAGACCAGTTAATATAAGAAAATCTACGGCCACTGGTTAAAATAATATTCTGTGAGAATGTATCAGTATCTGATAATTCACTAGAACCGCCATCTGTAGAGACTCGATCATAAGTCGCTCTAAATACACCATCGGCATATTCCTTGAAATGCGGTGTCCAATAAGGCGATATTCTAAAAGTAGCCACATTCGTTGTATCTTCTCCACCCGATATATTATCGCTTGCTATGCGTCTGTTTGAAACATTTTGCTGACTAATGGAGGAACTAGAATCTAAATATAATTTATTTCTAACAAATTCATAATTGGTGTTCATTTGCAATTGATTATTTATATCTATGCCCGAATTGCCCCCAGCATTATACAAAGTCTGCATCCTGTAATTAAAATCGAACGTACTAACTGCTGAAGTGCCATTCACTGATATACCGGGGCTTATTTCAGTAACAAATGCACTTTCTTTATCCGAGTTTGTTTGATTAATATTATCGGAAAATACTTCTTCAAAATCCAAGCTAGGATGAACAGTCCAGTTTAATGCCCATACTGAGCTATGAACGACTAAAAAAAAAGCACCAGAAACACGCACAATTATATTTCTAATAACTTTTATATTCATACGTTAGTAATGTCCATAGCCATAATAACCAGCATTAAGACTTCTCTGGGCTTTATTCAAGAGTGTAAGAACAACATCAGAACAACTTTGTAATTTTTTAACTGATTCCATTACAAATTGCTGAGGTGTGGTTTCAGCGGCAATTACTAAAATAATTTGTCCCATTTGGCTGGCTAATACTTCAGCCTGAGTGGTTGCTAATAAAGGAGGTGTGTCAAAAATAACAATCCTGTCAGAATACCTCTCACTCAATTCTTGCGACAAGGCTATCATCTTATCACTTGCCAATAATTCTGTTGAAAATTTATGCCTTTTTCCTGCAGGAATAATACGAAGTCCAGAAATTTCAGTTTCTAAAATAATATCCGCCAACGATAATTCATCCGTTTCTAAAAAATCGATTAAACCTAACTCAGGCTTAATGCCTAAAACTTTAGAAACTGAGGGTTTAGCAACATCGGCATCAATCAATAAAACTTTTTTGTCCATTTCAGCAGCAATACTCAAAGCCAGGTTTATTGATGTAAAGGTCTTTCCTTCACCCGGTATGCTACTCGTTATCAAAATTAAATTTGCATTTTTAATATCTCTTTTTCTTGATCCAAGTGCATTAGCAACTAAAGGCCTTTTAATACTTCTAAATTCTTCAGAAATAGTATTGTGCGATTTATCTAATCGTATATAACCATTATCATTCAAATAATCCCAGTTAAAATGAACTATATTATTATTTTTTTTAATTGTATTTGATTCAACTTCTTCTGGTTTAGCTGACTGATCAACATATAATGAATTTTGCGAACTATTCTTTTTTAATGTCTCTGACGATATCTTTTCATCTTTTACAGTACTTTCATTCTTTTTTGTTTTTTCCAGAGCTTTTTCCAGAGCTTTTTCCAGCATGTTCATTATTACTTCCTATATCCTCAAGTTCATTATTTTTAGTTATACATATAAAGATAAACGTAACTAAAATAGAACATCTGAAAGCATTACTCCAGAATACCCTAATAATAATAAAACGTTAACAGAAAGATAAGTGATCAATCGAGTTGAATTTTTTTTAGCTTGTGCTTTATTAACAACCTCGGAAATAACGCCTAAAACAGGAAGCCCCGTTAACGCTCTTAATTGTTTTGCTTCAACAAATGTAGGTTTAATAAATACCATCAGTAAGGCCAGACCTATACCTGCAATAAAACCAATTGCTAATACAGCCGAATATAAAAGCATTCTTTTAGGAGACGAAGGTTCAAGTGGAAGATTAGCTGGATCAACAATTTTAAACTTTAACGCTGAAACTTGCGTATCAACACTGCTCGACATTCTGGCCTGTTCTCTCCTGTCTATTAATGATAAATAATTCTTCTTAATTGTGCCATAGTCCCTATTTAGATTATCCATTTCCGTTTCAATTGCAAGCCTTGCATTAAACTGCTTATCTTCACTTTGTAGCTTCTCGTTGAGAGACTTTATTCTTGTTTTGATAGTCGCTATTTCAGCATCAACACTATTGAGCGCAATTTTGATTGATTGAGCATAAGGATTGGACATTGCTTTTTCAGAGTCGTCAAACTCATCAAACGCCTCATCATCTATGTTTTCTTCGTTTTGTTTTTGTATCGACTTAATCAATTTTTCAATTGAAACAATACTCGGATGATTATCTGTATATCTCAATAAAAGCTCGTTTTTCCTATTTAATAAGTCGGTAATACGAGCATCTTCAATGGAACTGCTATCCGTTAGTTCCTCAGTTAGCCCCCATTCATCACTGGACTCAAATGCCTCCTCCAACTGTTCATTTAATACTTGTTTTCGTGATTGAATTTCTAATAATTGGCTTTTAGAGTCTTCAATCTGTTGTCTAATAGCTTGAATTTGACCAACTTGTCCAGCACCACCCTGCCCTGGAAGCAATCCAATATTATTTCTTTTAAAGTTTTCTTTTGCCCTTTCAGCGTTGCGCAATCTTTGCTCATACTCTCTGATTTGATTATCAAGAAATCTTTCCGCCGAATCAACATCACTTAGATTTGACTTTTGTGATTGTTCGGAAAAAACTGTTAAAACTGCTTGCACCACATCCTTAGCATTTTGAGCGTCCTCAGACTCATAGCTAATGGCAAATATTTGTTCTTTACCCCCCCCTATAACTAAATTCGCTTTTAATTTATTTACTACACTACGAATATTACTCTCAGATGTCAGGTCGATATCCATTCCAGCTATCTCAGCGACTTCAATCATATTTCTTTGCGTAAACATCAGTTTTTTCATGATTGCAACCATGCCCCTCACATCAGTTTCTACCGCCAACCCTCTTAACAAAGGTCTAAGCATAGAACGAGTATCGACATGTACTCGCGCTTCTGATTGATAAACATCTGGCATTTTATAGACAAAGGCCCAACCGCCCAGGCAAATAATACCTGCAACTATTGTAATAACCCATTTATTACGAATAATGCCTTTGAAATAATAAATAATTTCAGAAAACTGATCTAACATACTTACACAAAACCTATTTTGTATCTAAAAACTTAACAAACACCTGATTATAACTGGTGAGACGAAGTTATTTTATGAACTTAAACCCTGATACAGATGCTCATCAGCTAAACAATACATCTGGTCTAATTGTCTAACTCCACCTTTATAAGCATCATCCTTCTGAACTCAAAACGATACACAAAACGTTCTTCTATCATCATCTTTAGGTCATTTGTCTTTTCATCAGACTTTTTAAAAATGCATGATTAATCGTGGAAATCGATTTTAGACAAAGTATAGTCACAGATAAAAAAACGTCTTAATTTTTTAGAAGAAAGCCTCAGGAACAATCATAATATCACCCGGCATTATTTTTACATTTGCCGTTAAGTCACCATAATCAACTAAATCATAAATTCTTAAGCCAAATTGATACGCTTCTCCATCAATTTTTCTTATAATGCTGACTCTATCAACATCAGCATATTGACTGAACGACCCTATCTCCACCATCAAATCCAGCAAAGTCATACCTTTTTTGTAAGGGAAGGCCATTGCTGACCCTGCAGCTTGGTTACCGCTACCACCACCGCTACCACCACCGCTACCACCACCGCTACCACCACC
>CAZZML010000017.1:16168-19299 GCA_964654735.1 uncultured Roseivirgaceae bacterium
ACCGCTACCACCACCGCTACCACCACCGCTACCACCACCGCTACCACCACCACGTATCTGACCAATTACACGCACCTGTTGCTCATATATGCCTTGAAAGCCCCCAACCATCACAGCTACTAATGGCTCTCTAACAAATTTTGATAATTTCTCTTCCAACATACGAGCAAGCTGAGAAGGCGTTTTACCTGATGCTATTAAATCGTCTAATAATGGTGTATTTATTTTTCCATCTGGTCTGACAGTAACACTCCTGGAAATATCAGGGTTGTCCCAAACAAAAATCTCCAGGCCATCACCGGGACCAATAATATAGGTATAGTCATCCGGCAACTCAGCTTCATTATCCAATGGCGGATAAGCACAACTTATTAATGATAGTATTGATAGCATAGCCATCATCACTCTAATTCTAACCATACTAAACTCCTTTAGTTTAATAAATATTTTATAAAGCCTTTAACCACACTGAATTTAAAACTCAGTTATTTTCAATTTTTGCCAGCAACTCTTCGATTAAAACTTTTTCTGGAATCACTTTTCCTTTTCCAAGGTATAAAGCTTGTTTTAATTCTGACACGGCTGAAAAAGTATCCCCCTGCGTATAGTATGCTACAGCCAAGTGGTAACGAAACACGGGGACATCAGGGTCTAATAAAACAACTTTTTTGAATATAGACAATGCCTTATTTATATCTCCATTTTTTAACTGGGCCCATCCATACGTGTCTAGAAAATAGGCTTGATTCGACTGTTTAAATGTTTCCGTCAATTGCACGGCCTTTTCTATATCTTCAGGTTTTCCATAATGATCAATTATTATTGAAGCCAAGTTGTTTTTTGCTATTTTTTGCTCAGGATTTATCTGTAATACTTTATCGTATTGTTCTACAGCTTTATCAAGCTCATTATTTTTCTCATAGAAAGATGCTAAAAGTAACAACACTTTTATATTCCCCGAACTATAGTTTAGTGCTTCTACATATGTTTTATATTCATCATCCTTCTTACCCAAAATAGCATATTGTCTAGCCAATTCAATAAAGAGTGAAGCATGTTTTATTTCATGAATTTGTATGGCATTATTAAGTAAAGTAACAGCTTTCGAATTTTGTTTATCGAGTGAAAGTAACTGGCTTTTCAAAATATAGGGGTAAATAATATTTGGATGGCTTTCTATAACCCCATCTAAATATTTATGCATTTTTGACTGCTGATTTAATGCTGAATAACTTTCTGCCATTCCAACTAAAGCATCTTTGAGCCCTGGATAATTAGTAAGAATTTCTTTGTAAATAACAATTGCTTCTTTATTTTTATTTTGTCTTTGAAAAATCCTGCCGCTATAATATTGTGCGTATAAGCTACCATTCTTTAGTTGTTTAATTATATCAATATACTTATTAGCCTTATCCCAATTTTTCTCATCAATATTTAATTCAATTAATTTAATTAATATTGTTAGTTTAGCGGGTGAAAGTCTTAATGCTCTTTCTAAAATTTCAATTCCATAATCAATATGCTCTTCACTTGTCGCCCTAGCAACAAGAAATTTTAAAGCAACCAGGTTAGCAGGATTTAGTTTTAAAGCTTCATTAAAATTAGCATTAGCTTTATCCATATTTCCGTGGATCAACTCAATATTGCCTAACAATGATAATGCTTTATCCATATTAGGTTGTTGTAAAAGGATTTCTTCCACAAGCTGACTAGCAGCCTCATAGTTGCCAATAGCAAAAAAAACTTCAGCCTTAAGCAGCTTTGCATCAAAATTACTTGCGTCTTCCTTAATTATCTTTTCTATATATGCCAAGCCATTATCAAACCTTCTATTTGAAAGCTCTATTTTTGAAAGAATAAGATTTATAGTTGCCTTGTCCTGTTGATTAATATCATCCTGAGTTACAGCTGTATTTAATATTTCCAAAGCCCTTTCGGTTCTCTTTTTAGCAATCAGCCAATTTGAAAACTTTATTAAAACTGCATAGTCATTTTTATATTCTTCTATATAAATGTTTAATTGGTCTGTTGCTTTATTCACATCTATCTTATACAGATATTCAAGTAATCCTAACTTTGCATCTATTAAATCAGGGTTGTCTTGTACCAGTTTTCTTAAAATCTCTTCTGCTTTCTCTCCTTTATTTGATTTTATATATACCTTTGCCAATGCATATTTAATGTAAATATCATCTGGTTTAAACTCAATAAGTTTTTCATAATCTTCAATAAGAGCATTAGTATCATTTTTCTTCGAATCTAATTGAGTTTTTAATAAATGAAGCGTGATATTTTTTTCGTCATTCTGAATAGCAGGGGATAAAATGGCTAAAGCTTCATCAAAAGCCTCTTCTTTCATTAATAAAACTATTTTTAAAGACAAGGCATCAACGTGATTAGCATCTTTTTCTAAAATACCATCAATTATAGCCAAAGCTTCTTTGAATTTTTCCTGCCTAACAAGTATAGAAGCATTTAAAGAAAGCGCATCCAAGTGACCAGGCTCTTTGATTAAAACATAATCAACTTCTTTTGAGGCATCATCTAATTCATTGAACAATAGATAAACTTTACCTAGTTTTAGCCTGGATTTGATATGCTCGGGATCCAATTTAATAGCCTTAATTAAATTGGACTTCATTGCCTTGAACTTTCTTCCTTTTTCATTCAGAAGAGCAAGATAATAATACGGTTCAGCCGCTCCCGGGTTTTTCTTAATCGCATTTTTTATTTCTAATCTTGCCTTGTCAAATTCACCCTGCTCAAAAAGTGCCACACCCTTTTCAAGAAAACCACCCTCATCTGCTGCATCATTATTATTACAACCAATAAGGCTAATAAAGAAAATAAATGTGAATTTTAAAAAAATATTTTTTTTACGCATAAATACAAATAATCAAAAAAGTAAAAAAGTAAAAAATTTACGGCTCTTTTCTTCTAACATTTCTGTCAATGAGGCCACTTTACAACAAACCAACCCTGCAAAATCAATCTTACTAGTACAACGAACCGTAAGTTCGTGCATATAATAATTCGTCATTCCCGAAGTCTTTTATCGGGAATCCATTAGTTGGATAATTGGATTCCTGCTAAGAGCATGCAGGAATGACGGGGTAATGATAGTTCACGAA
>CAZZML010000018.1:0-7615 GCA_964654735.1 uncultured Roseivirgaceae bacterium
ACATGTCCATATTAGATAATACAAAAATGCTGTCCTAGTTAGAACTTAGCCAAATAAACCTATCCAAATGCATTTAACATTTGATCGTTGATAGTTTTTTGGTCAATCCCATAATAATGTTTTAATATAACTCTAACCTAGAAGGTGTTGTGAGTATTTTTGGAAGTCTTTTTAACTCAGTACAATTAGTGCCTGTCTGCCAAATCAGGCAGGCTTATCGCTTCAGAGAATCGCTCAATCTAGGTTAAAGGTATCTCAAAATTAGAGCATAGGTTTGGGCTCAATTTATTCAGCTACCTTCTTTGCAGATGGGTTTTTAGCAAATTCTTTCTTAAGAGTTTGCTCGTATAATTCAGTTGGGTTGATAATTGGAACTATCAGATTTTGATAAATTGTGCCACTAGCAACTCTAGACATCAATGCTCTTGTATGACTAACCGCAAGGCTAAGCATTGTTATTAGTGACTGATCATCCAATTCAACATTTTTTGCTGATTTTTCATCTTCATAAATAAGACGATATACTGTTTTAACATTTGAAGATAAAAATACTAAACTGGGATCATCCACTTTATTAAAAATCACACCTACCGTCATACCTGCCAAATTACCCTTCTCGAGAATTTCAATATTAATATTGAAGGTAAGATTAATCTCAGATGGTTTTTTGAAGGTATTACTTTCATTCAATTCAAATCCAACTTCTATTATCCTAGCAATTTGAATGGTCTTTAACTTATTCATATTAAGCTGCGTACTTTCTAAAATCAAGATTACTATTTTCTAAATCATTATAATTATAGCTTACTTGCATCCCTTTCTCTAATCGATCTAATCTCTGTTCTTTATCAAATACGTAACTTTCAACATTTTCAAATTCGATTTTTGGCACTTTACCAATTGCCAATGAAAGCTCAATCATTTTCTTAAGGGAAAAATTAAAATTTCCATTGAGTACTTGAGTAATATAAGACCGTGAAAACCCAAGTTTTTTCGCTAAGCCAGCTTTATTCAAATCAGCATTTTCCATATAGGAATATACATTTCTAAAAATTTCATTTTGAATATTCTCCAACCAATATTCAGGGGTTTTAAATAATTCTTTTCTTTGTTTCATAACTGATCAAAATATTGTTTCTTAATTGATCTAAATTTTTTAATATCTTTTTTTTGTGTTGTTTTCTTGCCAAGAAATACGATGACTCGTCCTATTCTAGATTGATGAAAAATATACAATCTTAAATGTTTCGTTTTAAGTTCATATTCTTTATTGACATCTGCTTTTGGTGTTAAATCTCTGCATTTAGTGCTTGGCATTAATGTAGCTCTGCCATTTGTTGTAATCGAGCCTGTAAGGTATTAAGCTCAGAATCATAATTGCCTTCATTTTTAAGTTGCTCCAAAACTGATTCATACTGATTAATTTTATTCTTTATCAGTACATAAAAGGTCAGACTACCTTTTATTTTCTTCAATGCAAACATAAGTACTTTGTTAAGTAATCACTTAACATTTGTCAATTGTTTGAATAATAAATTAATAAATAATCATTTTGGAACCACAATAATTAGCACAAGAGTAACAATATTTTATTATTAATTCTTCCAATATAATTTATTGGTTATGAAATTTAAAACTTTGCTTTATAAGACTCATCAAGTAGTCTATGTCACTATCAGGAGTAACTACTGCTTCATAATGTCCAACACCAAATGTTCCTATTTTAGAAACATCCCTAAATTTCCTTTGTGTAACTTTGGGCAACAGCTATTACACAGGGTTACACAAAGAAAACTCAGAGAATTCACAAAGAAAAAAGTATTTGCCAAAATGCTGTTATAATTGGAACTCAACCAGAAATAGCTAACTTTCTGAATCAGACACTAACAACTTTATAGACAAACTCTAGTGTCGTGTCAACCCTCTTGTGTCGGTTAAACTGAAATTATTTTTAATCTGATCAAGGTAAAAAATATAAGTCTAGCCATAGCTATGCGAAGATTTTTTAACGTAGAGCAGGCTATATACGACACAGTACACTAGTCTATTCTTGTAATTTTAGCTCCCAAAGCATTCAAACGTGTATCAATATTTTGATATCCCCTGTCTATCTGCTCTACATTTAAAATACGGCTTTTGCCTTTGGCAGAAAGTGCTGCTATCAATAAGGAAACCCCAGCTCTAATATCTGGAGAAGTCATTGTTATTCCACGTAAAGCAACTTGCCTGTCAAGACCAATTACAGTCGCTCTATGCGGATCGCAAAGAATAATCTTTGCTCCCATTTCAATTAATTTATCTACAAAGAACAACCTACTTTCAAACATTTTTTGATGGATAAGTACAGTTCCCTTGGCCTGAGTAGCCATTACAAGAATGATACTTAGCAAATCAGGAGTAAGGCCTGGCCAAGGTGCGTCTGCAATATTCATGATAGAACCATCAATAAAAGATTCTATCTCGTAATGATCTTGAGCAGGTACTATAATATCATCTCCAATAATTTCAAGTTTAACCCCCATTCTTCTGAACATTGTAGGAATTAAGCCTAGATTTTCGACTGATACATTTTTAATAGTTAAGCTTGACTGGGTCATTACTGCCATGCCAATAAAGCTCCCAATTTCAATCATATCTGGCAGCATTGTATGTTCTGTTCCTTTCAATGCACTAACCCCACTAATGGTTAGCAAATTTGAACCCACACCTGTAATCTTAGCACCCATTCTATTCAACATTTTACATAATTGCTGAATATATGGTTCGCACGCTGCATTATAAATAGTGGTAAATCCTTTAGCTAAAACTGCCGCCATTATAATATTGGCTGTTCCGGTTACAGAAGCCTCATCTAAAAGCATATAAGTACCTTTAAGATTAGAGGCATCGATGGTATAAAACCCTTGGGTAGAATCAAAATTAAACTTGGCTCCCAAGTTTTGGAATCCTATAAAATGTGTATCTAACCTCCTTCTTCCTATTTTATCACCTCCGGGCTGAGGAATTTTAGCCTTACCAAACCTAGCCAATAATGGACCAAGCACCATTATAGAACCTCGTAAGGATGAAGCTTTTTTAATGTACTCTTCAGTCTCTAGAAAGTCAACATTTACATGCTGCGCCTTAAATTTATACGATTCTTCTCCCAGTTGAGTAACCTCTACTCCCATCGCTGCTAATAAATCAATAAGCTTAATTACATCAACAATGGCAGGAATTTTATGAATTATTACTTCTTCCGGAGTGAGCAATACAGCACATAAGATTTGAAGTGCTTCATTTTTAGCCCCTTGGGCTTCAATTGAACCTGAAAGTTTTACACCTCCCTCAATTTCAAAAACAGCCATTAATTTCTTCTTCTGCGATTTTGATTTTTATGACCGCTACTATTGCTATTTTTTTTATTGCGACTATTGGAATTAGCCGTATTTGCAGGTCTTATTCTTTCTTTATAAAGAGGTTCAAATAAATTCTCTTCTTTTACCCTATCAATATCTATTTTTAAGGCTCCTTCCGACAAAATATCAATGTTTTTTACGAGTACTTCGTCATCAATAATCTCTTTACTCCATGTCATATGGTAGCTCTTCATAAGTTTACCAATATGTACAATAGCATCGTGTTTTTGAGCTTCATCTTCCATTTTAACTGCTTCTTGCACCATTAGTTTAAGGTTATGCCCATAATGCTTAAACTTAACTTTGTGCATATTATATGCTACTTTTTGAGGTGGTTTTTCAAGATGGCTATCAGGTTTATCAAAAGTGGTATCTACATCTAGTTTAAAATCGGTCATTAAATGTAAATCGTCCCACAGTCGTTGGGTGTCTTCTGGGTTATCTTTTATACTCGGCACAACTTGCCTCATAAGTTCGACTAGTCCGGTTGCGAAACGCGTCCTTTTTTCTTTGTCTTCGATGGTTAGTAAGTGAGCTGCAATTTTTTGCACATTTCTCCCAAACTCACGTAAATTTAAATGCTCTCGGCCAGTATTATAATCAAACATATAGTTGTGTATCAGTGTATTTTTAGTTTAGCAAAGCTAAGTAATAATGTTTTCTCCCCAAAGTTATCGAATTCCACCTTGGCTTTTCGACTTGTACCCGAATTATCTATATTAATTACTTTACCAAACCCAAATTTAGGGTGTTCTACTTTCATTCCTTCTCCCAAATTAGTGGTATCGCTAGGTGTAAAGTTGGGAGAAGGCTTATATACTTGCTGCGTTGTTGCTTTTTGATTAGATTGTGATGCCCCACGGATTAAATTTTTAGCATATTGACTTGTTACAGTTGTGGTTAGTTGGGTAGAGCGCCCACCGAATTTACTGCTTTCTTTAATAAATTGGCTATCAATTTCCTCAATAAACCTACTAGGTTCGCAGCTTTTAAGCCTCCCAAACCTATATCTACTCAAGGCGTAACTCAAGAACAGTTTTTGTTCAGCTCTGGTGATAGCCACATAAAACAACCTACGTTCTTCTTCTAAATCGGCTCTAGAGCTTAACATCATTTGCGATGGAAAAAGGTCTTCTTCCATACCAACGACATACACGTTTTTAAACTCAAGCCCTTTGGCCATGTGTATGGTCATTAAGGTAACTTTATCGTTGTCATCATCATCATCCCTATCCTGCCCTGTAAGCAAAGTAATTTCTTGCAAAAAAGTACCCAGTTGTTTGTCCTTTGGCTCTTCTCCTCCTGTTACCTCTTCGTCATTATCAACAAATTCTTTTACGGCATTAAGCAACTCCTGCACATTTTCATACCTGTTTAACCCTTCCACGGTTCTATCAGCATAGAGCTCACGAAGCAACCCCGAACCTTTAGCAATGGCGTTTGCAGCTTCATAAGCATCCGTTTTTTCAACTTCAATAACAAATCGCTTTATTAAGTTTACAAACTCTCCAATCGCATTGGCTGCTCTGCCTGGTACAATTTGGTTGGCATGTTGCAGCACTTCCCAAATAGATAAATTTTGTTCATTTGCAACCACAATCAGTTTGTTAACCGTAGTATTCCCAATACCTCTTTTGGGCAAGTTAATTATCCGTTTTAACGATTCTTCATCATTATGATTGATGGTGAATCGCATATAGGCCAATAAGTCTTTAATTTCTTTTCGTTGGTAAAACGATAGCCCTCCAATTATTTTATATTTAATGTTCAGCTTACGCAACGATTCTTCCATAGCCCTCGACTGGCTATTGGTACGGTATAAAACGGCAAAGTCTTTATTATGAAGTTGGTGTTGTGCTTTTTCTTCAAAAATGGAAGTGGCTACCAATTTACCTTCTTCATTATCCGAAGCACTTTTAATCAGTTCTATCTGGTTTCCTTCATCGTTTGATGTCCAAACATTTTTTTTAAGCTGTGCTTTATTATACCCTATAATACTATTAGCAGCATTTACAATGTTTTTTGTGGAACGATAATTTTGTTCCAACTTAATCACTTTTAAAGCAGGATAATCGCGTTCAAAATTGAGAATGTTCTTAATATCAGCCCCTCTAAACGCATAAATACTTTGTGCATCATCGCCCACTACACATATATTTTCGTTAACCGCACTTAGGTTTTTGGTAATTAAATATTGCGAAATATTGGTATCCTGAAACTCATCTACCATTACATATTTAAACCGATGCTGATATTTATTAAGGATTTCTAAATGATCGCGAAACAATACGTTGGTATTAAAAAGTAAGTCATCAAAATCCATTGCCCCTGCTTTAAAACAACGTTCCGCATAAATTTTATAAATTTTACCTAGTTCAGGTCTTCTATTTTGAGCATCATCAGTTTTATAAGCCGAGTCGGCATTATATTCTTTGTAAGAAACAAGCCTGTTCTTTGCACCCGATATCCTATTAAAAACCACATTGGCTTTATACAGCTTGTCATCCAGGTTTAGCTCTTTTACAATGGTTCTAATTAATGATTTAGAATCATCGGCATCGTAAATGGTAAAATTACTAGGATACCCAATATGTTGGGCTTCGCTTCGTAAAATGCGTGCAAACACGGAGTGAAAGGTTCCCATCCAAATATTTCGAGCTTCGGTGCCAATCACCCTTTCAATTCGGTTACGCATTTCGGCTGCAGCCTTATTGGTAAAGGTTAGCGAAAGAATATTGAATGGATCAACCCCTTTAGACTTTATTAAATGAGCAACCCTATACGTTAAAACCCTTGTTTTACCAGATCCTGCACCCGCAATAATCATCATTGGGCCATCGGTATTTTCTACGGCTTCCCGCTGAGGCTCGTTCAATTCTTCTAAATAATTCATTAATCTATTTCTGATTTTATCAATTCAATTAACAAAATTAACAGAACGATTTAAATATATAACTTAATATGTTGGCTCAATTGCAAGTAATTTTATTACTCTTAAATTTGTGAAAAATATTTAATATGATGGAAGTTGGTAATGTTATCCTCTCGGATGACATTAAAGATGCCTTTTTTGTGTGTGATTTAGAAAGCTGCAAGGGTGCATGCTGTGTTGAAGGAGATTTGGGTGCCCCCCTTACTGAAGGTGAGCTAGATATTATGGATTCAATTCAACAAGAAGTGCTTCCATATTTATCTACCGAAGGTAGAAAAGAAGTTGAAAACCAAGGAGCTTATATTCTTGATGAAGAAGGAGATTACTCCACACCCACTATTAGCAATAATGAATGCGCCTATTCTGTTTATGATAAAAAAGGCATTTTGAAATGTGGCATTGAACAGGCTTACCTAGACAAAAAGATTGACCCGATAGCTATCGGGTTTAAAAAACCTATTTCCTGCCATTTATACCCTATCAGGATTTCAAGCTATGCAAAGTTTGATGCCGTAAATTACGACCAATGGCATATTTGCAAATCTGCCTGCTCTAATGGTAAGGCATTAGGAGTTCCAGTTTATAAATTTTTAAAGGAGCCGTTAATTCGTAAATATGGTAAAGATTGGTATTCGGAATTAACTACAATTATTGAAGAAGATGAATAATACGCAGGTTTTATTTATTGGTATGCATCGGCTCGATCGGTCGCCTTCTCAACGGTATCGCTTTGAGCAATATTTTCAATATTTAGAATCTAAAAATATAGAATGCGAGCTATCCTATTTAATTTCGGAGGAAGATGACAAGATTTTATATTCTCCTGGCAACTATTTTGGAAAGCTTCTCATATTCATAAAAAGCTGGAAACAGCGTTTAAAAGATGTAAAAAGAGCCAATTCGTTCGATTATATTTTTATCCAGCGCGAAGCTTTTATGACTGGCACTACTTACTTTGAAAAGAAGTTTGCCAAATCTACTGCCAAGTTGATATTCGATTTTGACGATTCCATCTGGTTAGAAGATAAAAATGAAGCTAATGGCAAATTGGCGTTTTTGAAAAATCCCTCTAAAACCTCTAAAATAATTGCACTCTGTGATACAATAGTAGCTGGCAATCAATATTTAGCGGAGTATGCTAAACGGTTTAATAAAAATGTGGTCATCATTCCAACCACCATTGATACCAATTGGTATAAGCCTGAAACTAAAAAGCCAAAAGATAAAATTATCATAGGGTGGAGTGGCAGCTTTAGCACTATCAAACATTTTGAAAGCGCTATTG
>CAZZML010000018.1:7715-18730 GCA_964654735.1 uncultured Roseivirgaceae bacterium
CCTACTGTTATGTCACCGGTTGGAGTGAATACAAAAATTATAACACATGGCGTTAATGGTTTTTTAGCTTCTTCTGATTCGGAATGGATAGATTATTTATCGCAATTAATTGAATCAGCTGAGCTAAGAAAAATACTTGGGGAGGCGGGCAGAAAAACAGTAGAGGATTATTATAGTGTAGATGCTAATAGAGAGAAATATTTAAACCTCTTTAGAAATTGACTTCACAAAAAAACACCTCAGTATTAGCGAATCACTAATATTGGGGTGTTTTAGTTTTGCATTATCATAGTGATAACTTCGGTTGAAGTTGAAGATTGTCGGGTCTTACCTGCCCTCCGTACAACTTCGGGAGGCGGGCGCCCGACAATGACTACATACTTTAAATTGTAGAAAAATCAAATGTTTCTAAAAAGGCAGTGGTAAAATTGCCTGATTTAAACTGCTCGTCTTCCATTAATTTAATATGAAAAGGGATAGTGGTTTTAATTCCTTCAATCACAAATTCTTGTAGAGCTCGTTTCATCCTTGTCATTACTTCTTCCCTGCTTTGCCCACTCACAATCAGCTTGGCAATCATTGAGTCGTAATTGGGAGGAATGGTATAACCCGCATACACGTGGCTATCAATTCTAATTCCGTGCCCACCGGGCATATGTAAATTCGTAATTTTGCCTGGAGAAGGTCTAAAATCTTTGGTTGGGTCTTCGGCATTAATCCTACATTCCATACAATATAATTTCGGAAAGTAGTTTTTGCCCGAAATAGGAGTACCGGCCGCCACTTTAATTTGTTCTTTAATTAAATCAAAATCTGTTACTTCCTCTGTAATAGGATGCTCTACCTGAATACGGGTATTCATTTCCATAAAGTAGAAATCACCATGCTTATCAAGTAAAAATTCTACCGTTCCAGCGCCTTCGTATTTAATAGCTTCTGCACCTGCAATGGCCGCTGCACCCATTTTATTGCGAATTTCATCAGTTACTACAGGCGAAGGCGTTTCTTCAATCAACTTTTGATGCCTCCGCTGAATAGAACAATCTCTTTCAGATAAATGACAGGCCTTTCCGTTACTGTCTCCTATAATCTGTATCTCAATATGACGAGGCTCTTCAATGTATTTCTCCATATAAAGTGCATCATTACCAAAAGCAGCACCCGATTCCAATCGTGCATCATCCCACGCTTTTTGAAATCCAGATTCCTCTTTAACAATACGCATTCCTCTACCACCACCACCAGCAGTAGCTTTTAGAATAACCGGATAACCTACTTTTTTGGCTTGTTTCTTTCCTTCAGCAACAGATTTAAGTAAGCCTTCCGATCCAGGAATTACAGGTACGCCCGCTTTTTTCATAGTGGCTTTGGCAGACGCTTTGTCTCCCATACCGTTAATCATTTCAGGCGTAGCACCAATAAATTTAATTTTATATTCTCTGCAAACTTCCGAGAACTCTGCATTTTCAGATAAAAAACCATATCCTGGATGAATAGCATCTGCATTGGTAATTTCTGCGGCAGAAATAATTCTAGTTATGTTGAGGTACGATTCACTACTTGGTGCTTCTCCAATACAAATGGCCTCATCTGCAAATTTTACATGCAAACTTTCTTTATCGGCCTTTGAATATACGGCTACTGTTCTTATTCCCATCTCACGACAAGTGCGAATAATACGGAGGGCTATTTCACCTCTATTGGCGATTAATATTTTCTTGAACACAGATTAGCGGATTAAGTTTAAGAAGGATCTACTAAAAACAAAGGTTGATCATACTCTACAGGAGATGCGTTCTCCACTAGCATTTTTACGATGGTTCCGCTTACTTCGGATTCTATCTCATTAAAAAGTTTCATCGCTTCAACTATACAAACCGTTTGCCCGACCGAAATTGAATCTCCCACATTTACAAATACAGCTGATTCAGGATTAGCCGAACGATAGAAAGTGCCAATCATAGGAGATTTTACTTCAACATAATTTCCATTTTCAGTAGATTCAGAAGCAACCTCTGTTCCACCAGCAGTTAGAGCAGGTGCTTGAACAGGTGCTTGTACTGCCATAGGTGCAGCCGCAACTTGTGTAACATCGGCACTTCTTTTTACAGAAAGTTTTAATTCTTCTGTTTCAATATTGACTTCATTTAAACCAGTTTCGGCAATGAAGTCTATTAGTTCTCGAATTTCTTTACTCTTCATAATGTTAGGTGTCTTTATTTTACTCGCTCTGCATAAGAGCTTGTACGCGTGTCAACTTTAATTTTTTCGTCTTGATTTATAAACAGAGGCACTTGTATCTCAGCACCCGTTTCTAATGTGGCTGCTTTGGTTGAATTAGTAGCCGTATCTCCTTTAATTCCAGGTTCGGTATAGGTAATTTGAAGTACAACAAAAGCCGGAAGCTCACAGGTTAATGGCTTTTCAAGCTCTGCATGGTAAACCACTTCAACATCTTGCCCATCTTTTAAAAACTGTGCTCCAACTATTAGGTTTTCCTCTAACGACATTTGTTCGTAGGTATTGCTATCCATAAAATGGTAGCCTAAATCATCTTTATATAAATATTGATGGGCTCTACGCTCAATTCGGGCAGTGGTGATCTTATGGCCTGATGAAAAAGTATTATCAATTACTTTACCTGTTTCAATGTTCTTTAATTTCGTTCTTACAAAAGCAGGGCCTTTGCCTGGTTTTACATGTTGAAATTCTGTAACCACATAAAGTCCATGATTATACTCAATACATAAACCGTTTTTTATATCTGACGTAGTAGCCATAAATTTTTATTGATTATAATAAAATTAAGTATTTTATTTAGGATTATAGGCCCATTTGAGATAAATAGCTCCCCAAGTAAAGCCTCCTCCAAAAGCTGCTAAAACAAGGTTATCACCTTTTTTGAGTTTGCTTTCATAATCCCATAAAAGTAAAGGTATTGTGCCAGAGGTAGTATTCCCATACCGCTCAATATTCATCATTACCTTAGCGTCATCTACCCCCATTCTATTAGAGGTGGCATCTACAATTCGTTTATTTGCCTGATGAGGAACTAAGTAAGCTATATCATCTCCAGAAAGGTTGTTTTTTTTCATTATTTTTTCAGCATAATCAGCCATATTGGTTACTGCAAATTTAAATACGGTTTTGCCATCTTGAAAAGCAAAGTGCTCTCTATTTTGAAGCGTGGTTTCGGTAGTAGGGTACTTACTCCCTCCTGCTTTCATATTTAAAAACTCTGCTCCTTTTCCATCGCTTTTATGAATGGAGTCAATAATACCAACATTCTCGGTCGTAGGTTCAAGCATAACTGCTCCTGCACCATCTCCAAAAATAATACAGGTGGTTCTATCGGTATAATCTACAATGGAAGACATTTTATCCGCCCCTATCACAACCACTTTTTTATACATTCCACTTTGAATATACATGGCACCTGTTGTTAGGGCATAAATAAATCCAGAGCACGCAGCACCCATATCAAAATTAAATGCATTATCTATTCCAGTTCCTGCAGCAACCAAATTGGCTGTGGCAGGAAAAACGTGATCGGGAGTAACCGTAGCACAAATTACCAAATCAACATCAAGTGGATTTGTGTTTGTTTTTTTTAGTAACCCTTTTACGGCTTCTATAGCCATTACAGAGGTTCCTTGACCTTCTCCTTTGAGAATTCTGCGTTCCTTAATTCCTGTTCTACTTACAATCCATTCGTCATTGGTATCAACCATTGTTGCCAACTCATCGTTGGTTAGCACATACTCGGGCACATAACCTTGCACTCCAGTAATTGCTGCATTTATCTTATTCATAGCTTAAAATCAGATTCGGTACGACAGGTTAAATGTTTACTATTTGTCTGCAAATATTGAAAATATTCTTTCAAGATGAATACTTTGAAGGCAATATTAGAAATACTACCAATATACTTATAACACATATTTATATAATCACAAAAAGCCCCCCGAAGATTCGGAAAGCTTTCCATTTTATATCTATTTTAGATAAACATAAGTACTAGAATTCATTTGCTTAAAAAAGCAATGAAAGGTTCTTAAACTGCTACTTCTTTTTCGATAGCAGGCTTGCCTTTGTAGTACCCACAGTCAGCACAAACTCTGTGCATAAGTACTGGTGAACCACAGTTTGAACACTCCATAAACGTAGCAGCAGTTGCTTTGTAATGCGTTCTCCTCTTGTCTCTCCTAGATTTCGATATTTTTCTTTTAGGATGCGCCATTTTTCTATTTCTTTATTTTAAATCTTTCAATTTTTTCCATCTGGGGTCTATAGGCTCATTGTTCTCTTCATCACTATCTTCTGAATAATAAACAAAATTATCTGTCTCGTCTTCATTGTTAAATTTGGGATGAAGCTTTTTCATAGGAATTGATACTCCAATAAATTCATAAATATATTGCGATACATTTATGGTTTGTTCGTTTCGGGGCATCATAAGTATTTCATCACTTATTTCTTCCCAGTCGTCTCCAAATTTTAATAGTAATTTGTTAGTTAATGACAGTTCGTTCCAAAATGGTTCCAAACTACGATCGCAAACAAGCTCTATTTTACCAGCAATTTCAAATTTGAGTTCTATAAAGGTATCAGATTTAAGTAGTTCAAGGTCAACTTTACCCCTGCCTTTTGTAACAAACGAACCTTCAAACATATCAAAAAAGCTATCATCAAAATCAAAATTATATTGATGAGAGCTATTCGATAATTTGAAGATATCTATATTATAATCTACTCTTCTAACCACCTCTTTTCACTCAAGCGCACAAAGATATAAAGTAATAATTAATTTAACCTGAATGAACTAAAAAATAGTTAAAAACCTGAACCAGCTCTTTCTCTTCTATTTCTAATTATGTCCAAGGCGGTCATTAATGCAGCATGCATAGAGTCGGCAGAAGCTTCGTTTTTACCAGCAATGGAATAAGCTGTTCCATGATCGGGCGAAGTACGCACAACTGGTAATCCTGCAGTAAAATTAACACCACTGCCAAAACTTAAACTTTTGAAAGGGATTAGTCCTTGATCGTGGTACATTGCTAGGATGGCATCGTACTTTTTATATTCTTTGTTTCCAAAAAACCCGTCAGACGGAAAAGGTCCGAAAAATAAATTGCCTGCTTTTCGAAACTCCAACACAGTTGGTTTTATAATTTTTTCTTCTTGTTCTCCTAGCAAACCATCTTCTCCTGCGTGTGGGTTTAAACCGAGAACGGCAATTTTGGGTTTAGTTATTCCAAAATCATTTTTTAAAGATTTCTCCATCGCAATGAGAGCCTCTTCCAGTGCCTCTCTTGTTATTTTACTTGCTACTTGCTCTAACGGTATGTGACCACTTACCACTCCAATTCGGAGTTTATCGCTTACCATAAACATCAGTTGCTTATCAGTTTCAAACAGGTCAGCAAAAAATTCTGTATGCCCAGGAAAAGCAAACTCATCCGACTGAATGTTTGCCTTATTAATTGGAGCCGTAACAATGGCATCGATAAATCCATCTTTTAAATCTGCAGATGCTTTTTTTAGAGCTAGCCAAGAAGCATTTCCTCCAATACTGTTTTCAACTCCTGGGGTAAGTTCTAGTGTCTCACTCCAACAATTTACTACATTATTTTTTTTAGGCAAAAAATTGTGTTCCTCTTTTACTTGCGAATAGTTAAACTCACTATCCATCATTTTTTTATAATAAGACAAAACCCTTGAAGAACCATAAATCACAGGTGTGAAAAAGTTCAAAATCCTAGCATCTGATAATGCCTTTATGACAACCTCTGGCCCAATGCCATTAATGTCTCCTAGAGTTATACCAATAACTGGTTTATGCTTTGATGCCATAAGTTTTTAAGCTATTATTATTAAAATTGCAAGAAATTCGTTTATCTCCTAGATTGAGGGATTCTCATCTCCACTGAATCGCTCAATCTAGGTATCTATCAAATCCCTTAATAGAAAAACATTGGCAAAAGTAAAACCAAAAAAGCATTTAGGGCAGCACTTTTTAAAAGATACTGATACTGCTCAAAAAATTGTTAATAGCCTAACAAACCATAACGGCTATAAGCAGGTTATTGAAGTAGGGCCTGGCATGGGTGTGTTAACCCAATTTTTAATTAACAAAGGCAATCCAGAGTTAACAATTATAGATATTGATCAGGAATCCATTGATTATCTTAAAAAAGGGTTTCCTGCACTGAAGTCCAATATTATATATGGCGATTTCTTAAAAACCGATTGGCTACAACATTTCTCAGCCCCTTTTGGCATCATTGGCAATTTTCCATATAATATTTCGTCTCAAATATTTTTTAAAGTGCTAGAAATGCGCTCTTCTGTAAAAGAAGTTGTAGGTATGATTCAAAAAGAAGTAGCCCAACGAATTGCAAGTCCTCCAGGCAATAAAACCTACGGTATTTTAAGTGTATTGCTTCAAGCGTATTATTCAATCGATTATTTATTCACAGTAGGTCCTGAATCATTTAACCCTCCCCCAAAAGTAGATTCTGCCGTTATTAGGTTAAAAAGAAATAACACTACAACTCTTAATTGTGATGAAAAATTATTTTTCAGAGTAGTAAAACAAGGGTTTCAAAACCGGAGGAAAACATTGCGCAACGCATTAAAACCTCTAGCTTTGCCCATCAGTATTAATGATGATGTTCAACTAAACTTGAGAGCAGAACAATTATCAGTAGAGGGTTTTGTTTTGCTAACACAAAAAATTGAAGAAGGTTGGAAGAAATAAGGGCATTTGAACTTACCAGAGAATTTGCTGATAGCTTAAAAACAGCTATCGAAAGGGAGAACAATGACTTTATTTTACAAAGTTTAGAAGGAGTAAACCCTGCCGATATTACTGAAACATTAGAGGAGTTTACCACAGATGAATCAAGATACATACTTACATTACTTGATACCCAAATTGGTGCAGATGTTATTAGTAATCTTGAAGAAGACACTCTTAAAAAATTCTTAAGAGTATTTACACCTAAGGAAATAGCTGCCTATATAGATTATATTGATTCGGATGATGCTGCCGATATTCTAAACGAATTGCCGATAAAAATTAGAGAAGAAGTAATTTCATCTCTTTCCAACGATGAAAAAGCAGAGCATATCGTTGATTTAATGCGCTACGATGAAGATGTAGCCGGAGGTATAATGGCCAAAGAGCTTATAAAAGCCAACCTTAACTGGACAGTAGAGCAAACAACCGAAGAAATTAGAACCCAAGCTGAAAATATTTCCAAAATATTTTCGGTGTATGTAGTGGATGATAGAAACAGGCTATTAGGTAGGGTTTCGTTAAAGAAAATGCTGTTGGCTCGAAAAGGCACCCTTATAAAAGACATTTATGATGACGATGTAATTGCCATAAAAACATACGATGAT
Source organism: uncultured Roseivirgaceae bacterium (assembly GCA_964654735.1). GTDB lineage: Bacteria > Bacteroidota > Bacteroidia > Cytophagales > Cyclobacteriaceae > JAKISE01. Next base: position 15,123 of record CAZZML010000018.1, read on the forward strand.
GAAGAAGAGGTAATTGCTGTAATGAAAAAATATGATTTGGAAGCTATTCCTGTTGTGAACATGCAAAATAATTTAATGGGTAGAATTACCATAGATGATGTTGTAGATGTAATGACTGAACAAGCCGAAGAAGAACGACAATTGATGGCCGGTATTTCTGAGGATGTAGAAGAAGATGATAGTATCTGGATGCAAACAAGGGCTCGAATCCCTTGGTTAGTTATTGGTTTAATTGGTGCATTTTTTGGAGCAGAAGTTATAGGTTTGTTCGAAAGCGATATTGCTGCTATACCCATAATGGCAGCGTTTATACCTTTAATTACCGCTACTGCTGGCAATGTGGCTATTCAGTCTTCCTCCATTGTTGTACAATCTTTGGCCAATAAAAGTGTTTTTCAAGATTCTACGGCCAAACGATTAGCTAAAGTAATAATTGTGGCCTTGCTCAACGGACTGTTGCTTGCTATCTTAGCTTTTGCCATTAGCTATTTTAGAAGGGGCGATTTAAATATTTCACTTATCGTTGCCATTGCCCTTAGCTGTGTGGTTCTACTGGCCTCTTTATCTGGCACCATAACTCCCATTATTTTAGATAAACTAGATATCAATCCTGCTGCTGCATCAGGGCCATTCATTACTACCTTTAATGATATTTTAGGACTAGCTGTATATTTTGCCATAGCGTATATCTTATTTCAATGAGTATTAGATGTTTGGTTGTTGATAAAATGCATGAGAGTCTCGTGCCGATGCTCGAAAAGAACGGAGTAGAAGTTAGTTATGAGCCTTCTATTACACGAGAGGAAATTAAAAATATTATTGCTGGGTACAATGGGCTAATAATTAGAAGCAAAACTTTTGTTGACAAAGATTTATTAAGTAATGCCTCTCACCTAAAATTTGTAGCAAGAGCAGGTTCTGGCATAGACAATCTTGATGTTAAATACCTCAAATCCAAGGCCATATCCATATTAAATACCCCAGAAGGAAATAGAGATGCGGTTGGCGAACATACAATTGGGTTGATTTTAAATTTATTACATAATATTGATCAAGGCAATCAGCAAGTTACCCATGGCATCTGGGACAGGGAAGGTAATAGAGGCACAGAGTTAGGTAACAAAACTTTAGGCATTATTGGCTATGGCAATATGGGTATTACGGTTGCTAAAAAATTGAAGTCTTTTGGGTGCAAAATTTTAGCCTATGACAAATATAAACCCCATTACAAATCAGAATACGCACAAACAGTAACGCTCCAAAAGTTAAAAGAAGAGGCTGATATAGTAAGCCTGCACATCCCTTTAACCAAGGAAACAATGGGAATAACCAATGGAGACTTTTTTAAAGAGTTTAAAAAAAACATTATATTTATTAATACATCGCGAGGAGAAACTGCACCTTTTGCTTCTATAGTTGAAGCCCTGCAAACAGGCAAAATAATTAAAGCAGGTCTTGATGTGTTAGAAAATGAAAAAATAAATAACCTAACCTTTAAACAGCAAAAAGATTTCGATTATTTAAAAAAATCGAATAGTGTGATTTTTACTCCTCACGTAGCTGGCTGGTCAACAGAAAGTTACATTAGGATAAATAAAGTTTTAGTTAAAAAGATTAAATCACTTATTTGATTGAAACTTATTTTGACTTAAGTTAGTTTTTTACTTATAGAATGAACAGAATTAAAAAATATTACGAAGAGCTAATCCAAAAGCCCATACTAACATCTTTTGTGGTATTTGGGTTGCTTTCTATTATAATTCTTGGGCTTAGTTTGCCCTACTACCTAGCCGACTTTGATAACATTTACATGAATGTATTAGCGGAGGCTCATGGTATGCTTTTTGATATTCTTATTATTGGCATTTTATTATTTTGGCTACGCCAAGTGGGGGAAGAAAAACAACGAATTAGCCAGTTTTTAGATGAAATAGATGACTTTAGGATGTGGGAATCTGAAGAAGCTGCTTTCAGAAATGTAGGAAATATTAAAAGACTAAATAGGCATGGAATATATAATATTGATTTAGTCGGGTGCTACCTAAAGAAAACAAACCTTAGCGGTATAAACCTTAAAACCAGTAATCTAAATACTGCTAACTTATCAAACGGGGTGCTGATCGAAGCTAATCTTTCTGAAACTCGAATGAACCAAACCAATTTCGAAAATGCTAACCTAAATCATGCTGATTTAACTGATTCTTTTGCCAGTGGCACAAATTTTAAGGATGCATTTATGATTAAAGCAAACCTAGAAGGAGCATTTTTAATTAAAGCCGATTTTAAAAATGGGTTCTTAATGGAAGCAAACTTGAGTAATTGTTCTTTGGCTGAAACAAACTTTGAAAATGCCAATTTATACAAAGCAAATTTTAAAGGAGCCACTGGGTTAACCATTGAACAATTATCTAAAGCTAAATCATTATATTTAGCTTCTTTCGACCCAGAGCTTCAAGTTCAACTTGAAGAACATAGGCCAGATTTAATAGGATAATTCATTATCCATTTTAATATTGAATAAAATATTTTAGCTTTGCTAAATACAATGGTTGAACAAGAAAAAACATACGTTAAAAAACAATAATTTAAGTTACATTATATGATAACGGCTGCAATTTTGTGGCCGTTATTTTAATTTATAAAGGAGAAGATTATGGGAGAGATATCATACTTTACTAAAGGAGGATTGCAAAAATTAAAAGATGAATTGCATCAATTAAAGTCGAAAGGGAGAAAAGATATTTCTAAGCAAATAGCAGAAGCTAGGGATAAAGGTGATTTAAGTGAAAATGCAGAGTATGATGCAGCCAAAGATGCTCAAGGACATTTGGAAGCAAAAATAGCTATGTTAGAAACAGCCGTAGGAAACGCCCGTGAAATTGACGAATCGAGCATTGATACCTCCAAAGTGAGCATACTTTCTAAAGTAAAAATTAAGAACTTAAAAATGGGTGCTACATTTACTTATACCTTGGTAGCAGAAGAGGAAGCCGATATTAAGCTGAACAAAATATCTGTAAAGTCTCCTATTGGAAAAGGGCTATTGGGCAAAAAGCCAGGGGAAAAAGCTAATATTCAAACTCCAGGAGGAAAGATGACGTTTGAGATTATTGAGATTGGGCTCTAATGTCAAGTATTTTCACCAAAATAATAAATAGAGAAATTTCAGCATCAATTGTTGCTGAAGATGATGATCATGTAGCTTTCTTAGATATCAACCCATTAACCTATGGCCACACTTTAGTAGTACCTAAAAAAGAGGTGGATTATATTTATGACTTATCGGACACAGAACTAACTAACCTTAACTTATTCGCAAAAAAGGTGGCTATTGCTATTAAAAAAGCTATTGAGTGTAGTAGAGTTGGCATTACTGTTATTGGCTTGGAAGTGCCTCATGCACATATTCATTTAATCCCCATTAACTCTATAGATGATATGAATTTTAGTAGGCCTAAACTTTCCTTGCCATCACAAAAAGCATTTGATATTAAAGAGAAAATTAAATCTCATTTTTAAATTTCTGATTTTTAGGGCATAAAAAAAGGTGTTCGTGTAGTTTACACAAATACCCTAACCACTACTAAATACGGCTAAGTTCTAACTAG
>CAZZML010000019.1:0-18372 GCA_964654735.1 uncultured Roseivirgaceae bacterium
AAAAACACCCCTCTTTTTCTCCCCGCCAGCTGGCGGGGAGATTCGATCAGATGTCACCTTGAGGGGACTATAGGGGGTGTCTTTCTAAGATATTCTCAGTCTCTTAGTGCTTATCGCTTCAGAGAATCGCTCAATCTAGGAGTAAATTATTAACATAGTTTTAGATTTTTATTTTATAATTATGGCAACCAATCCAAGAGTTTTTTCAGGTTATTTAATTGTATCTTTTCTTCTATTATTAACATTATTTATACCAGGCTATTTATTTATTTTTCTTTTCCAAAAACAATATTTTTTTGAATGGAGCATTTTTCGTCTCACTATTATCTCTTTATCAATTTCAATGCCCATAGTTACACTAAATCTAGCCCACTTGCTAAATGTGTATAAAACTGAGAATAAGGAATTTAATTTTATCAATGCACTGTATAAAGCACAGCTCTTTAGTATTCTTGTTCTTTATATACCCAATGTAGTTGGTTATTTTATGGAATTTAACCTAGTGGCAGGAGTTTCTATAATGATTATATCGCAGATTTTTGTGTCTATTACCCTCCTTGTTGCCAGAATAAGGGAAAACTAACTTCTTGCTATTTACAATAGATTTTTTATATAATTTGCACTAAAATATTCCTCAACTTATAAAAGTTTTTAACTAAAATATGTCAACTGTTGAATTGTTTTTTAGAAATGTACTTTTAGTAGTAGAGTGGGCGTTCCTATCCTATTTTATATACACAGTTACCTACTCAGTATTTTTTTCTGTTGCAGCCTTCTTTTTTCGTGATCCCATTTATTTCTATACTGAAAAGCGAAAAATTGCAGTTTTTATTCCTGCCTATAAGGAAGATGGTGTAATCGTGTCCGTTGCAAAAGAAGCAGTGCAACACAATTATCCAAATGATAAGTTTGACGTGTTTGTTATAGCGGATTCACTAAGGATAGAGACAATAGAAAAATTGAATAATATTGATAACCTCCATATTATAAAAGTTGATTTTGAGTTGAGCACCAAAGTAAAAGCATTAAACGTAGCCATTAATCAAATAGAGAACAATTATGAAATAGCTGTTATTTTGGATGCCGACAATTTAATGGAAAATGATTTCTTGAACCACATAAATGGTGCTTTTTCAAAAGGAATAACAGCAATTCAGGGGCAAAGAATGGCAAAAAATAAAAGTACTCCAATGGCTTTTTTGGACGCACTTAGTGAGTCTATAAATAATCGTATTTATAGACAAGGTACTTCAGCCTTGGGATTATCTTGTTCTTTTATTGGATCAGGAATTGCGATAAAGTTTGATTTATTTAAAAAAGTAATAGGTCAAATGAATGCTATTGGTGGTTTTGACCGAGACATGGAGGTTCGTTTAATAGAATATGGAGTTAAAGTACAATATCTAAAAAGAGCAATAGTACTCGATGAAAAAGTAAATAGCACCGAAGTCTTCGAAAATCAGCGTAAAAGATGGATTTACAGTCAATATCATTACCTGTTCAGGTATTTTGGTGCTGGTTTAAAAGGATTGATGAAAGGAAATATTTCTTATTTTAATAGTACCATTCTTAGAAATATTCAGCTTCCCAGAGTTCTTAATGTGGGCTTGTTGGCTTTAATCTGTTTTGTACTTGTTATATTTCCTCAGGGTTCTTCAATAACGGCTGTAGTTTGGTATTGGCTTTTTGCAATTCTATTGGTGAGCAATCTTATTTCCATTCCAACAACCTATTATGGTAAAGAATTTATTAAAGCTTTGTTAACCTTACCAAAAGTTTTTGTAATCATGTTTTTATTATTGTTCAAACTCAAAAAGGCGAAAACTTCATTCATTCATACTCCTCATGCAGGAGATGTAAAATCAGAAGATGAAATCTAAAAAGGACTATCCTAAAATATCTATAATAACTATTAACTATAGACAAATTCAGGTTACCTTACAATTTTTGGAGTCAACCAAATTATTAACATATCCTAACTTTGAAATCATACTTATTGATAATGGGTGTTTAGAAGATAATTCCACCATTATCTCAACCCTTTTTCCTGAAGTGATATATTGTATAAGTAAAGAGAACTTGGGATTTGCTGGTGCGAATAACCTGGGAATGTCTCTGGCGAAGGGCGATTTTTTTTTTATTGTTAATAATGATACTGAAGTGACACTGGATTTACTTCAAAACCTTGTAAATCCTTTTATAAAAAATAGAAAAATAGGGGCTGTTAGCCCTAAAATTAAATATTTTGATAATTCAACCATAATTCAATATGCAGGGTTTACCAAGGTAAATAGGTTTACAGGCAGGAATACAATTATTGGTTATAATCAAGAAGATATTGGCCAGTTTGATATAGCTAGAAAGACAAGTTATGCTCATGGAGCAGCTATGCTTGTTAAGCGTGAGGTGGTTGAAAAAGTTGGCAATTTTTGCGAAGATTATTTTATGTATTATGAGGAATTAGATTGGTCGGATCGAATGGTTAAGCAAGGGTATGAAATATTTTATGAGCCATTGGGAGTGATATATCATAAAGCTTCTATGTCAATTGGAAAAAGTAGTACGTTAAAGACCTATTATAACACTCGTAACCGCATACTGTTTATGAGAAAGACCTATCCTGGTGGCCAACTTATCATCTTTTATTTGTATTTTATTATAGTAGTTATTCCGTTAACGGTTTTCAGGTACATTGCCCAAAGGGCTGGTTCTCATATTTTGCCATTCTTTAAAGGAATAATGTGGAATTTTGGCAATTTTTTTCTAAACTTTAAGCAAGCTATTTTATGAAAATAGGGATAGAAGCACAACGCTTATTTCGAAAAAAAAAGCATGGCATGGAGGTTGTTACACTTGAAATAATCAAACATCTCCAAAAAATTGATAAAGTTAATCAGTATATTGTTTATGTAAAGGATGACATAGACTCTGGTTGCATAGGTGAAACAGATAATTTTAAAATCAAAGTTTTACCTCGCTACAACCATCCGTTTTGGGAACAAATATTACTTCCTAGATATGTAAAGAAAGATAATGTTGACATACTTCACTGTACTAGTAATACTGCTCCAGTGCTATATAAACGACCAATGGTTCTTACTTTACATGACATTATTTATTTGGAAGTCTTTAATTTCTCAAGCAATGCCTATCAAAATTTTGGAAATATGTACCGTAGAATAATTGTGCCAAAATCTGTGGCAAATAGCAAACATACTATTACTGTTTCAAAGTACGAAAAGCAGAATATAGTTAATTATTTTCAAATTAAACCTGAGTTTGTTAGCGTAGTGTACAACGGAGTGAGCAGGAACTTTCAGCCAAACGAAAATGATGAAATTGAAGAACTGGATTTTTTAACTAATTTCCCCAATGGGTATCTATTATTTTTAGGCAATACAGCCTATAAAAAAAATACTGTTGGAGTACTCAAAGCCTATAAAATACTTTTAGAATCATGCAAAATGGCAGTCCCGACTCTTGTTATTACTGATGTAAGCGAACGTTATATTTTTGGGATATTATCAGAAATAAAGGCAATTCATTTAATGAATCACATTTATATTTCGGGTCATGTTCCATACAGTTATATGCCAGTTTTTTACCAAAAGGCAAAAATATTCCTTTACCCCTCTCTGAGGGAGAGCTTTGGGCTTCCTATATTAGAATCAATGGCTTGTGGAACACCAGTAGTTACATCGAAGTTAACGGCTATGCCAGAAATAGCAGGAGAAGCAGCTATATTAATAGACCCCCATAACCCAGTTGAAATTGCAAATGGGATTGCTCAATTAATAAAAAATAAAGAAAATATAGTTGCCAAAAATGTAGCTATGGGCGCAAAGAATGTGCAAAATTTCGAATGGGAAACTAGTGCCAGAAAGCTGCTAGAGATATATTCTAAAACTTACTCTAAAACATATTCTCAAATTTAATAGATTAAAATAATAATTTTTATTACTTGCAGTATATTTATATATTCAAAATTATTGAACTTGGTTTTTAGTTGGTTATTCATTGTTGTTTTAACGGCAAAAAAATGATAAAAAACATTAATTTAAACAATTTTCAGGCATGGCTTGTCTCTATATTATTACTTCTTATTTCAAATGTTTCAATTGGGCAGATTCAACCAGAACGTATCGAGCCAGTACGAAACACGCATTATTTAGAGCATTTACCGGCCGATTATAACTCTACAACTAGTTCTTACCCACTACTTATTTGGCTTCATGGAACTGGTGAAATAGGAACCAATATTGATAAGGTGCGATACTTTGGCATCTCAAATCACATTGAGAACGGACATAATATGACCTTTCAAGCAGGAGGAACCGGTCAGGAATTTAGTTTCATTGTTATGTCTCCCCAATTAAATGGCTCTAGTTGGAATGCGCCAACTATAAAAGAGTTGATTAATCATGCCATAAATACGTACAGAGTTGACCCCGCTCGCATATATCTTGTTGGCTTAAGTCTGGGCGGAAATGGAGTTTGGAATTTTATTTATAATGTAAACCATAATAACCCTAACAGGGTAGCTGCACTGGTGCCAATTGCAGCATGGGGGAACAAAAATATTGTATGTGATTTAGGTACTCCAACTTATGCATTGTGGGGTTTTCATGGGGAAAATGATGGAACAATAACCCTTAATCGAGGTCAGGTAATGATTGATGCCTACAATGCTTGTATTCCATCTCCTGCACAACCTGGTCTTTTTACTATATATTCTGGAGTTGGTCATAATTCTTGGGATCGTGCTTTTAGAACAGACAATTCATTACATACACCTAATATGTATGAATGGCTTCTGCTGCAAACTTTAGGAGGAAACCCTACAGCAAATGCCGGCAGCGACCAAACCCTAACTTTACCAACTAATACTACCACTTTTATAGGAACTGGAACAGATTCAGACGGTTCCATTTCTGGTTATTTGTGGTCAAAGGTAAGTGGTCCAGCTGCCACACTGATTAATGCTACTACTACTACTTTAACCGTTAATGATCTTGTAGAAGGAACTTATACATTTGAATTGGAGGTAACGGACAATGATGGGAATACAGGTGTTGATCAGGTTAAGTTAATAGTGGAACCTGTTTTTGTTAATCAGGCTCCAAGTTCTAATGCTGGTTTAAATCAAACAATTACTTTACCTACAAACTCACTTAATCTAACCGGGTCTGGTAGTGATACAGACGGAACAATCACAACCTATTTATGGACTAAACAGTCAGGACCTAATGCCACCATAACAAATTCAAACCAACCCACGTTATCTCTGGCTGATCTGCTAGAAGGAAGTTATGTTTTTAGATTGACTGTAACAGATAATAATAGCGCAACAGCTTTTGACGAAGTTATAGTGACTGTTAATCCTGCAACTGTAAATCAAAACCCGACAGTTAATACTGGTTTTAACCAAACTGTTAACCTGCCAACCAACACTATAAATTTAACAGGAGTTGCAAGCGATGGCGATGGAACTATTGCAGCATATTTATGGACCAAACAATCCGGACCTGCTTCCGGTACAATGGTAAACTCAACTCAAGCCACATTAACAATTAACGATTTGGTGGCTGGCATCTATGTTTTTCGGCTTACGGTTACCGATGATGATGGGGCAACAGCCATGGATGAGGTTCAGGTTACGGTTGTGGCTTCCAATATATCACCTTCAGCAAATGCAGGTTCCGATAGGTCAATAACTTTACCAACGAACCTAGTTAATATTTCAGGGAATGGTTCTGATTCTGATGGTACCATTATTAGTTATTTATGGACTAAAATAGCAGGACCAAATGCCACTTTGACCAATAGTGACCAGCCTGCTTTTACAGCCTCAAATTTAGTAGAGGGGTCTTATACGTTTCGACTATTGGTTACCGATGATGATGGTGCAGGATCTAATGATGAGATGAACCTAACGGTCAACGCTTCTCCTGTTAATCAAAATCCGGTAGCTAACGTTGGATCAGATGTCAATTTTGCTTTACCCCAATCAAGTATTACAATTACAGGTTCTGGGAATGATTCTGACGGTACCATTATTAGTTATTTGTGGATTAAAGTAAGTGGCCCAGCTGCCACCTTAACCGATGAAAATACCAATAGTTTAACGGTATCAAATATGATTGAGGGTTCTTATGTATTCGAAATGTTAGTAACCGATAACGATGGGGGACAGGATACCGATCAAGTTTCAGTGGTAGTGTCTCCCGCTGCGGTAAATCAAAGCCCAGTAGTTGATACCGGTGTAGATCAATTTTTGGTTTTGCCTGCCAATAGTTTATCAATAACAGCTAATGTAACAGATGATGGAACTATCTCCACTTATTTATGGACCAAGATATCAGGCCCAACAGCAACTATGGTAGGTACATCTACGATAACTCTGAATTTGAGTGATTTGGTACTCGGTAATTATACATTTAGATTGTTTGTAGAAGACGATGGTGGTGCCTCTAGCCTTGATGAAGTTAATGTAAGTGTATCCGCAAGTAATCTTGCCCCGAATGTTGATGTTGGTGCTGATATTGTTGTTACAACTGCATCAACACCTTTTAGCGTCTTAGCAACGTCAAGTGACGATGATGGTTTTGTTGTAACTACAAATTGGACACAAGAATCAGGGCCATTAGCTACTTTTTCCCAAATTGTAAATCAACTTAATGTACAACAAGTTGTTGAAGGTGTTTATGTTTTTAGACTCACAGTTACTGATAATCTTGGCCTTCCAAGCTTTGATGAGATAGAGATTACAGTTAATGCATCTGTTTCAAACCAAGTGCCTACTGTAGATGCCGGAGTAAATCAAACTATAATTTTACCAACCAATTCAGCTAATATCACAGGAAACGCTACCGACTCGGATGGTTCTATCGCAAGTTACCTATGGGAGACTATAAGTGGCCCTGGAGGAGAGGTTTTACAAAACCATAACACTGCTACACTCACCATAACCAATCTTACTGTGGGCGCTTTTTTAGTTAGATTAACGGCTACAGATGATGACGGGGGCTCAAATTTTGATGAAGTAACAATAACCGTAGTTGATGGTAATCAATCGCCTGTTGCAGATGCAGGTTCAAATAAAACAATTACACTCCCATTAAATTCATTAGTATTAGCTGGTTCGGGGTCTGATTCTGATGGCACAATTGTAAGTTACCTTTGGGCAAAAATTACCGGACCCTCGGTTACATTAAATAATGTTTCAACACCTAATTTATCTCTTACTAATTTACTAGAAGGAGATTACAAATTCAGGTTAACTGTAACCGATGATGATGGTGCTACCGGGATTAGTGATGTAGATGTTATTGTTCAACCAGATATTGTTAACCAGACACCACTGGCATTGGCAGGCAATGATCAAACTATCCAGCTTCCAACAAATTCGATTACGTTGTTGGGTAGTGGATCTGATAGTGATGGTAGTATTACCGATTACTTATGGACAAAAACTACCGGGCCTAGTGCTACGCTTACAAATTCCACTTCAGCTAGCCTTAGTATTGCTGATATGCTTGAAGGAACGTATATTTTGCAATTGGTTGTAACCGATGATGATGGTGCAACAGGAAGTGATAATGTTATTATTGAGGTTTTACCTAGTACTGCAAACACCCCTCCAACAGCCAATGCCGGAGCCGATGTTTTAATTAGATTACCAACGAATTCTACAAATATTACAGGAAGTGGTTCTGATAATGATGGTTCTGTTCAAAATTACTCTTGGGAGGTAGTAAACGGCCCATCTGCAATCTTATCTAACGCAAATACAAATACGCTTACTATTTCGGATTGTATTGAAGGAAATTATGTGCTTCGTTTAACTGTTACAGATAACGATACAGCAATGGACTCAGATGAAATGACACTAACTGTGTTGGCTGAAAATATTAATCAATCTCCCACGGTTAATTCAGGGAATGATGTAACGATACAATTGCCCAAAGACTCAACCGAACTAACAGGCGTAGCCAGTGATTCAGACGGCAACATTGCTTCTTATCTTTGGACTAAAACCAGTGGGCCAACAGCAAATTTATTCAATGAGAGTACTGCTACTTTAAAAGTTTTAAACATGCTCGAAGGGCAATATGTATTTAATTTGTCCGTTGCCGATGACCAAGGAGCATTAGGATCTGATGACGTGGTAGTTACAGTTATAAACCAAAATGCTAATTTACCACCAACGGCTAATGCAGGGCTTGATCGAACAATAAATTTACCAACCAATACAATTACATTAAGTGGAACCGGCCAAGATCAAAATGGAACCGTAGAATCATTCTTATGGGAGAAAATAAGTGGACCAACTTTTAATTTTGTAGATGCCACACTTATGAATGCTGAAATTGTAGATTTAGTAGAAGGGCAGTATATATTTCAGCTAACAGTTACGGATGATGCCGGTGATGTGGGATCAGATCAAGTACAAATAACCGTTTTCCCTGCTTCTGTTAATCAACTTCCGTCTGCCGATGCGGGTGGAGACCATACAGTATCTCTTTCAGCAGGAACCTTTACGGTTAACGGAAGCGGAACTGATCCCGAAGGAGGTAATTTGAATTATTTATGGGAGGTAGAAAGCAACCCCGGAGCTACATTTGGTGACCCTGGTTTGGAAGATTTTGTAGTTTCAAATATACAAATAGGAACTTATAGTTTTAAATTAACCGTAACAGACGATCAAGGCACTAGTGCCTTTGATTTTAGTGCTATTACGGTAGTTGAAAGAGAATTATCAGCTCCGTTAGCCGAGGCAGGTGCAGATAAAACAATTGAACTCGATGAAGTATCTGCATTAATGGTTGGTAATGGAATCGATACTGATGGAATAATAGTTGGTTACCAATGGAATCAGATAAGTGGGCCTCCTGCAACCATGCAGTTTACCGATACAGATTCTTTGATTATTACTGACTTGAGTCAGGGGGAAATAGAATTTGAGTTAGTAGTTACCGATAATGATGGACTGGAAGGGGTAGATAGGGTTATGGTAATGGTTATTGATTCAAGCATTGACCCGGAAATAGCTCAAGCACCAAAACTATTTTCTCCAAATGGAGATGGGGTAAATGATAATTGGATATTTACAGAGGAACTTCAAAGCATTGCCGACTGTACATTAAAAATATTTGATAGGCTAGGAAATAAGATTTTTGAGGCTACCCCTTATCAGAATGATTGGAATGGCATCTTTAACGGACAAGAATTACGTGAGGATGCCTATTATTATGTACTTAAATGCGCAGGCGGCTCTTCCAAATCTGGTGGTGTTCGAATACTTCGATGATTTTAATAACAACATGAAACGCTATTATATTACTATCTTATTTGCTGTAGTTGCCTTTACCGGAACCACTCAAAATTTACCAGTTTACAGCCAATATTTCGCTAACCCATTTCTTTATAATGTAGGATTTGTAGGAGTCAATGGCTTTACTGAACTTAACCTAAATTATAGACAGCAGTGGGCCGGTATAGAAGATGCTCCTGTTACTTCAACCTTTAACCTTCAAATACCGACAAAAGGAAATATTTCTTATGCCATTAGTGCCTATTCAGAAAAGGCAGTTCTTTTAAGAAATTCAGTTGCCTTTGGTACTTTTGGTTACCGCGTTCCTTTTTCTGATGAACACTTTATAAATTTTGGGCTGGCTGCTGGTGTAGGAATGAGCAGTATTGACCTTGACGGCTTGGATACCAATGATCCAGCTTTTATAAATGCTTTTTCAACAAGCTATTATTTAGATGGGCAATTTGGGGCATACTATGAATTTAAAGAGTTGAATATAGGAATTTCATTGCCTAAATTATTTGCCACTAAATCTATTTCAACAGAGTCGTTTCAAGAAATTAATTTATCTGTACTGGAAAATGTAGTTTACACGCTGAGCTATAAGTTTGATTTGCCCAAAAGTATGCTTTCTTTTACTCCTTACTTATTATACCGTACAGGAGGAAATACCCAAAATCAAATTGAAGGAACTGGAATACTTAGTTATAGAGAAATTGTTTATGTAGGTGCTTCTTATCGTGTTGACTATGGCCCATCTTTATTTTTAGGGTTGGGAATTAAGGAAAATTTTAAATTTGGTTATGCCTATGAAATGGCCACAGAGCAGGTTGCTAGTATTGGGAATGGCACCCACGAATTTCAACTTCAAATTAGACTGAGTAAAAATAAACGGGTTGCCAATAAGAATAAAAAGGTACAACCTGTTTCTGAGGTTGAACCAGAAGTGGTTGAAGAACAAATACAACCTCTGGCAGAGGAACCGGAGCCGACCATAATAGCGGCACCAATTCTTATGAAAGACTCTATTAATAAAGTTGTTGATAAAGAAATTGAAGCTGAAGAAGAAAAACCACCCGTTGTTGAAGAGCTCACAATAGAAGAACCTGTTGTAGAAGAGTCAATTGATTCAATAAAAATTCAACAAAAAGATATTGCACCTTTAAAATCAGGAGTTTATATTGTGGTAGGAGTTTTCAAATCAAGGGAAAATGCCATAAACTTTTCAAAAAACATAATGGATAATGGCTTTGAAAATAAGATTGGCCAACATAAAAATGAACTTTATTATGTGTATGTACAATCTTCCAGCGATGTGAATAAAGCCAGCGTATTTAGGAAAGAAGTAATCCAACATGTAAGAGATAACTTTAAAAAAGCTTGGATTATTGAAATTGAATAAAAACAATATTTTTTATGTTGTATTAAATAATTACCTTTGCAGATAGGTGTTATAAAGTAGGTTTAATTTAGGTTACCTTCTTAAGGTTTTTAGCATTAAAGTTTGTCAAAAGTTTTAGTTGGATATTATTAGTTTGCTATGTACAAGTTCAAGAGTCATCTATTTATAGTACTGGTATTTATTATTTCGAGCCAGTCTGTACAGGGGCAGGTTTCTGATAATTTTACGTTTAATCATTCGTTAGATTCAGGCACATTCAGTTACCGTGTAGTGGAAAACGACTGCAGTTCAGATTTAACGCCTACTTGGACATTTTATGATAGAACAAGTTGGGACTCAAGCCCATACACAGAAGGCTATATTAAATACAAGTTTAATAGTTTGAGCGAACCATTTGTGAGGGGAGGACAACCTAGAATGAATTATCGACTTTTGCCACCAAATGGCTATGATTCAAGTTATTCTGAAGGATACCCAATGATTTTAATGCTGCATGGGTTTGGCGAAAGGGCAAATTGCTGGGGTAGTAATTGCTACTACCCTGGGTATAATTCGGGAACCAGACCCCAAGACTGTGCGGATACATTGGCTGTAAATAGTCGTTTTAGAAATAATGATCATAATTTGGTACATGGGGGCAGGCCTCACCTTGATGCCGTAAACCTGGCGGGTACTCTTAAAGCAGAAGACCCTTCATTGCCCGAAAGAGCATTTCCTGGGTTTGTGCTTTTTCCTCAAAACATGAACGGATGGGTTGGAACTGATGTTGATCAAGCCTATATGATTATCCGGTTATTAATGGATTCTTTAAACATTGACCCAAACAGAATATATGTGCACGGATTATCAAATGGTGGTGAAGCTAGCTGGAATATCATACAAAAATACCCTTCCATATTTGCAGCTGCTCTACCCATGTCAGGCGATTTTACACCTAATAATGTTGCTGATAGTACCGTACATCATCCCATGTGGATTTTTCAAGGAGGGCAGGATACAAGGCCAAGTCCGGCAGAAACCGCTAGCAGAATTAAAAAGTACGAAGAAGCTGGAGGTATTGTTAGATATACAGAGTATCCCTCCCTTGGGCATGGCACTTGGAATAGCGCCTATGCCGAGCCCGATTTTTTCTCTTGGATTTTGAAACATAACAAGGCCAACATGCATGTGTATTATGGCGATTCTACATTTTGTTCAACAGATAATAAAGGAGTACGTTTGGGTGTTGCACAAGGGTTTAAAGCATACCAGTGGAGGAAAGATGGTGTTATTATGCCGGATTCAACAGATCGGGACATTATAGTTTACGAAACAGGAACCTATGAAGTACGTTTCTCAAGGGTTTCTGCAAATCCGGCCTCCGAAGCGGAATGGAACCGATGGTCTGATCCGGTTGAGATTAAAGAAAGATCGGCTGAAACACCTATTATTTTGGCTTCGGGCAGTACTGTTTTGCCCGATTTAAACGGGCAAGATAGTGTTTATTTATTTGGCCCTGAAGGTTTTGGATATTACGATTGGTATAAAGACGATGTTCTTGTAGCTAACCCTGATACCACCTTTTTTAAACTTAGTAGTAGTAATGATGCTGGAGATTATTCCCTGATAGTTAAAACACTTGATGGATGCCCTAGTTTGCAATCAGGTACAACTTCTGTTTTAAATAATGCCCCAATAAATATCAACACTCCAGGAGATTTTGTAGCTATTCCAATATCTTCCACGGCTGTTCAGTTATTATGGAATGATTTATCTCTTAACGAATATGGATTCGAAATTTATAGAACAACCACACCTGGATTAGATTATACTTTTGTGGCTTTAACACCTTCTGATCAAATATCATTTACAGATACAGGATTAGACCCCAATACAATTTATTTTTATCAACTTAGAGCCGTAAGTAGTTCAGGAAGATCCAACTATTTTTTACCAGAAATATCTGTAACAACATTGGGAGATGCCACCCCTCCATCCACTCCTCAAAATGTTACAGTACTATCCAATACGGTTAATTCGGTTAGTTTGAGTTGGGATGCCTCAACTGACAACTCGGGTATTCAAGATTACTATGTTTATTTTGGATCCGATTCCGTATCAAGCCAAGGGGCATTAGAGGTTACGGTTTCCGGATTAACCATTAACAATTATTTTACATTTACAGTGAAAGCGGTAGATGTTAATGGCAATTTTTCTTCTGATAGTAATCCTGTACATGCTAATACTATAATTTCCGGTTTG
This sequence comes from uncultured Roseivirgaceae bacterium, assembly GCA_964654735.1. Taxonomy (GTDB): domain Bacteria; phylum Bacteroidota; class Bacteroidia; order Cytophagales; family Cyclobacteriaceae; genus JAKISE01. The sequence goes on from CAZZML010000019.1 coordinate 12,957, forward strand.
TATTACGAACACTCCACAGGAGCATGGAATAATCTGGGTGAAATTGACTGGGATTTTGTAGAATTTTCTGGTGATATTGACAATTTTGACATATCTGGTACTACACAAGCAGATTTTTTCAACTTTAGATTTACAGGATACCTATTTATTGAAACGGGCGGTGATTACGATTTTAGACTTTATTCTGATGATGGTAGCCGACTTATAATTGATGGAATACAAGTGGTAGATTATGATGGATTGCACGGGTGTGGAAATGTAATAACAGATAATCATAATTTAGCAGCAGGGCCACATCCAATTGAAGTTATTTTCTTTGAAAGAACAGGTGGGCAGTGCTTAACCGTGCAATACCGTGGAGCAGACACTGGAGATAGCTGGGTAAATATTCCTGACTCTGCCCTTAAAAGTGGAACAGTTGTTGCCCCTGACCCTGCTCCACCTGCACCTACTGCGCTTAGTGCTATTGCAGATGCCAGTGTGCCATTAATTGATTTAAGTTGGAGTTATTCAGGGGAGGGACCAGAAAATTTAAATATTGTTGTTTTAGGTTCTTCTACTGCTTTTGGTACTGGTGCCAGTAACTACAGTAACAGTTGGGTAGGTCTTTTAGATACCTGGCTAACATCAAACACAACTAACCATACGTTAACAAACCTTGCTTTAGGCGGATTTGAAACGTATGATATTCGGCCAACAGGGAGTTTGCCAGCTCCGGATAATACTAAAAATATTACAGCCGCTTTGGCTCTTGAACCTGATATAATCCTGATTAATTTGCCTTCGAACAATGTTGCAAGCAATGTGCCAATACCTACTACAATGGATCATTATCGAGAAATTAAGGCAATTGCAGATGCTGCTGGAGTAAAAGTATATCTAACAACAACACAACCTCGTAATTTTGGAACCAATGGGGTTAAAAGAGCATTATTGGAGGAAGAAGCCGACTCCGTTCGTGCAAATTTTGGCAAATTTGTGATTGATATTTACGATTCGTTAACCGATTTTAGCGATGATAGGAGAATTAAAAATATGTATAACTCTGGGGATGGCATTCACCTGAATGATGATGGTCATGCTTATATATTTAATACGGCACTTAGTACACTGAGCGAAGAGTTGACGAATTTTCAGATTTTACGTTCAACTGTATCTGGAGGCCCTTATGAATTAGTAAGCACAACGGTAAATGCCAATCAAGCTTACACCGATTCCTTACTCAATCCTGCAACAACCTATTATTATGTTGCCAGAACAATTAATTTGAATGGAACATCGACAGATTCAAACGAAGCTTTTGCTACAACAGTTGTAGATGTTACTCCACCGTCCGACCCTGCTAATTTAGCTTATCATGCTGCTAATTTTAGCCAAATATCGTTAACTTGGGATGCTTCAACTGATAATATTGGTGTATCAGGTTATGAAATTTATAAAGACAATATTCTAATCGATTCTTCTGCTACATCAAATTATATAGCCACAGGCTTAATAGCTAGCAATAATTATGACTTTAGAGTTCGTGCCTATGATGCAAGTGGCAATTTTTCTAACTATTCTAATACTATAAATGTTTCAACTTTAGTAACAGTAGTATATTACCTTAAATCGACTGGTACACCTACAGATTTAAGCTCATGGGATACTGCCATTAATGGAAACGATGGTATTCAACCTCAAAATTTCACAAACAATGGCCAATACTTTACGATTGTAAACCAAACACCAGCCATATTAAATTCAGATTGGACAGTTGAGGGGAATATATCAAAGGTAATTGTTGAAAACGGAGAAATTTTAGATATAAATAGCAATTTTTCAGGAACCATAGAAGGGAAAGCAGGCTCTACTGTTAATTTGAATTCAGCTTCAAGCCCTAGTTTTATCAATATGGATGCTACATCTCAAGTAAACTTTGGTAGCCAAAACACCAATATTCCAATGGCAAGCTATGGTAATATTAACCTATTAGGCTCTAGTTCAATTAAGGTTTTTGGAGAAGGGGAAACTGTTATTACAGGAAATTTTGTAAGCAATAATGGTGTTACAATCAAAGGAGCTCCTAATAATGGATCGCTCATAAAAATCGAAAAAAATTCGACAATTAATGGCTTGGGTATAACGCCTGTTGATAACAGAGCTTCACTCATTTTCAATGGTACTACTCCTCAAAACCTTAGTACTGATGGAGACCTCTTATTTTACAAACTTGGAACAGAGAATGGTGCAGATGTTGTTTTCAATGGACCCGCTAATGCCGTTATTACACTAGGCTCTTTAAATGGAGGAGGAATAGACGCAGAAACAGGAAGCTCACTTGATTTATCATATAGTAAAATTGTAATAGCAAATGCAGGCACCATTAATGCAACTAATCAAACAGGTCAACTTGGCCTGGATAGTGCAAGGTTAGTTTTCTCATCCAGCTCAACTGTGAATTCGAATTTATATCCATTATCAGGAAAAAATAGTATATGGACTATTGATTATAATGCTCCTTCGAGCACGCAACTCATTATTCAAGGAGATTCATTAAAGGTTAAAAATTATGTTGATATTACACAAGGAATTATAAATTCAAATGGATTCTTAAAACTCTTATCTGAAACGGATTCAACTTCTTCTTATATTAAAAATTTAAGTTCAGGTGGGCAAGTGGTAGGTAATGTTACAGCTCAGCGACACATGGAAGGAGAAGGTAAACTTTGGCGCTATATATCAAGCCCTGTAGTTGGTGCTACCGTTGAACAATTGCAAAATTCTATACCTATAACAGGTTTATTTACAGGTGCTTCTACAGGATATACTAATAATGCTTCGATGTTCTATTATGATGAATCAATAGTTGGTAACGAGTGGGTTAATTTTCCTGATAATGCCAGTAGCAATCAAGAGATTTTAGTTACCGGCCAGGGGTATGGAATTTGGATTAGAGAAGCAACCCTAGCTACAGTATCTGAGGTAACAGGTCCCTTAAACCAAGGTGATATCGTTATTACTCCATTGGCGGAGGGAGCAGTAAATGATGGTTGGAATCTTATTGGTAACCCCTATGCTTCGCCTATCAAATGGGCTCCATCGGATCCTTCTGCATGGAATATGATAGGTATTACAAATTCTATCGCAGTTCCAGATAATGGAGAAGGCAGCGGTGGTGGTGGGTATCACTACTGGGATGGCTCGATTGGTTCATTAACCGATGGTATTATTGCCCCCTGGCAAGCTTTTTGGATACAAACAACAACAGCAAGCCCAAGTTTAACAATTACTGAAAATGCTAAATATGATAGTATTGGTGCTACTTTTTATAGAGTTGCTGACAACCCTCATTTTGTTGAAATAAAACTGTCAGACGGAACGTTAGAAGATTTGGCCTATATAAAGTTTGTGACCGAATCTACCGATGATTATGATAAAAACGAAGATGCCTTTAAAAGGCACAATACGTACTTTAACTTATCCTCTCTATCTGCTGACTCTATCGCTTTGGCAATTAATGTGGTAAAAGACTATTACTGTACAAAAACAATACAATTAAATATTGCAGATACTGAACCGGGTCAGTATGCTATTTCTTTTGATTTAGTAAATGGTATGAGGTTTGATGAAAGTTATACTTTATATGATAGTTATCTTGATGAGACCATAAAGTTGAACTTCGAAAATAATTATCAATTTGATATTACCAGCGATTCTGCCACATTCAATTCTCGATTTAGCCTGATTATTGAAAAAGGAGAAATTACCCAAGCTGATATAGATGTGTCATCATTAACAGAACCCATCCTTTCAATTCAGGGAGATTCACTGGTTTCCAGTTATTCAGGCGTTAATCAATGGTACTTAAATGATTTTCTAATTGAAGGCAGTCAAGGCTCGTCATTTATTCCAACAGAATCTGGCGATTACATAGTATCTGTTAATGAAGGTTTATGTATGCTATATTCTGCAAGTTTAAATTTTATTGTTACCGGGTTGGGTAGCATAAACGATAACCCTGACATATCGATTTACCCTAACCCGCTAGGGAGGGGTATGCCTTTGAATTTGAAAGGTCGGGATTTTTCAAAAGTTACCGAGATTTTGATTCTTTCGGGCACAGGAAAAATTGTATCTAATTGTAACTATCAGGTTGTAAACGAGAATACTATTGAAATCGAGCTTTCAAACAGCCTCTCACCAGGACTCTATTATCTGTATCTGAAGTACGAAGAGAAAACGAGTGTTAAAAAATTTATTCTTAGAGAGTAATGCACAAAATTAAGTCGTTATTTAAAACCATTTTTGTAAATTTTCTTGTACTGTTACTGCTGATATTGGCAACAAATATGGTCTTAGGATTTTACCTTAAATCTTCTAAACCAAGCAGAGCCAATTTGCCCAATTATGAAAACAATAGAGGATTGGCTGAAAAAATATTTTATGATTATAAAATGGTTGCTCATGAATATGCTCCTTTTATGGGCTGGAAAACATTATTATATAGTGGAGAGACCCTCACCATAGGTAGTGATGGTTATAGGAAGGTGTCTAATACTAATTCAATTAAAAGTCGTTTAAAGGTTGGCTTATTTGGAGGATCAACGCTTTGGGGAGAAGGCGCTTCAGATGACGGAACAATACCCTCCATAGTTGCTAAGCTTAATCCTCATATCGAAGTGTATAACTTTGGGCAATTAGCATTTAACAGTCGTCAAAATTTGGCAGTGCTAACTAATTTATACTCAAGTGGAAAAAAACTCGATCTTGTTATTTTTTATGATGGGGTTAACGATGCTGCTTTTTTATGCCCAAAACAAGTTTCAGTTCCTGGCCATCGTATGGAGCCGGTTTTTAAAGAACGACTTTATTCAGGTAGTAAGTATTTGATAAACAAGGCTTTATATAAATATTTTGTGCAAAATATTGTCAATTTTACCAATAGAATAAGGGTTAATTATTTAGGGCAAAAAATGGAATCTGAATACCTATGCTATCGGGATGAGGACAAAATTGACAAAATTGCTCAGGGAATGTTAAATAATTGGAGGTTGGCAGAACAAATGGTTGTTTCCAACGGAGGTAAATTTATAGGGGTTTTACAACCCATGGCATATCGGGGCAAAGCAAAAATTGACCACCTTGAAAAAATGGATCAGGAATTGGGGAAAAGCATGAATATGGTATATGATAAAATTTTGGCAAAAATCGATACCAGTTCTTCAATTCAGGTACTGAACTTAGTAGATGCCTTTGATCGAAATGAGTACATTTATATTGATTTCTGTCATGTTTCAACTAATGGAAATAAAATAATTGCTAACCGAATAACGGAATTTATTAATCACACAGATTATTTGCCAGTTGATTGAATATTTTTTTCTAACCTGAATAATTCATGAATAATCTATTACGCATTCCAATTGCCAACCAT
>CAZZML010000020.1:0-11671 GCA_964654735.1 uncultured Roseivirgaceae bacterium
AATTCCTATTTTAAAAAAAATAAAAAAACGTGAGTAAAGAAATGAATTAATAGAGGTTCCCGTAAGTAAAAAAATGGTAATATCAATTTACAGCCATAAAGGAGGTACAGGAAAGACCACAACAACTATAAACCTTGGCAGGGTTTTAAAGGACAAAGGCTATCAAGTATTGCTTGTAGATATGGACTCTCAGGCTAATTTAACCTACTCTCTAGGGATTCAAAAAGCTGATGTGCAAAGTGTAAACCTTTCGCCAGAAAGTATAATTACAACACAGGAGGGATTAGATATTTTGCCAAACTACACCTCACCTCAATTTTTGGTAGATTACGAGTTTCCATCTGTAAACGCATTGCACACCGAACTAGGTAGCTGTTTTGCAAACTATGATTTTGTTCTTATAGACTGCCCACCTGCTATGGATATGTCTGTTGTAAATGCCCTTTTTGCATCTGATGGCATTATTTTTCCGGTACTGCTTGATGTATTAAGTTTGGAAGCACTAAATCAGGCAATAAGTGCTATGAATATGCTTTTTAATAAACATAGCTACGCTGTAAAGTTTAAGTATGTGCTGCCTGTAATGGTTAACCCAAGGAGGTTATTAACTACCGAGGTTAAGAAATATATAAAAGGTAGTTTTGATTTGCCGGTTTTTGAAAATACTATCAGAATGAATGTAAAAACAGCAGAAGCTCCTTCGCATGGTGTAAGTGTGCTGGAATATGCCCCTAGCAGCAATGGGGCAAAGGATTATACAAAGGCAACCGATGAGTTACTGAGTTTTATTGAGGGTAACTCACCTTAGCCCTTTTACAATTATCAGACATTTAGCATATTGGGCTGTCCGATTTTTATCATAAGTTAAAGCCATCATAAAAATCTAAGGCCGACAGCCTTAACAGGATGCCGACCTTAGTAAACCTAACCAATTTTTTTATAAATGCGTGTTTTTGCATCATACACCTCAAATAGTTTTTTGCCTTCATTCGAAAACATATCGTAGTAGCCCAATATTAGATAACCGCCTTCTTCTAACGAATCGTGAATTAGTTTAAGCACTTGCATTTTCAGGTGTTCGTCAAAATAAATCATCACATTGCGGCAAAATACAATATGAAATTTGCGATCTACCTTGTCTTGCACCAGGTTATGTTGATGAAAATCAATATGTTTTTTATACTTATCCTTCACCTTAATATGCTTATCCTCAAACTTAAACATATCGTCCATACTTTTGCTGGGCAGGTATTTAATAAGCCCTTTTTCGTACTTAGAAATAAGTGTGGTAGGGTAACGCCCTTCGATAGCCTTGGCAAGTGCGGTAGAGCTAAGATCGGTAGCCCAAGTTTTTGTTCGGTAAAGCATGCCTTTATCTTCCAACACTACAGCCATTGAATATACTTCTTCTCCAGTGGAGCAGCCGGCATGCCACATATTAAGGGTTCTGTGTTTAGATTTTACATCTTCCACTACTTCATCGTGTAGCTTTACCCAAAAATCAGGGTTGCGGAATAGCTCGGTAAGATTAACTGTGAGGTCATCAATACACCCAATTAAAAACTCCCTGTCACGCAGCACTTTACCCCACAAGTCGAGCAGGGTTTCCATTCCGTTTTTGCTAATTAGCCTTGCAAAACCTCTTTTTAACGATTTTTTTTCGTAATTGGTAAAATCTATATCATATCTTGATTTTATAGCCCCTGTAAGAGATCTTAGCTCTTCATCAGAAATTTCATCATATAATTTTATAGCCATTTTATTAAATTTCCTCTTGCAGTTTTATCATATTCACATCTTCTTTCACAAACTTCTTTATAGCCTTGACAAACGTTTCATCGAGACACCATAAAAATTCAGGAGAGATATTTCTTTCCCCTGAAAATAAGGTGGTATTAAAATGTAATATGTAATTTCCTTCATCCGCATGTTTGCGAATGTAAGAGTTCACCTCCTTGCTGTTTCCACTAAAATATTCAGGCACATAGCCGTGCATATCTATTTTAAACAAATTAGAAAATTGGGTTACAACTGCGGCAGTTATTATATTGTCGGCTTCCATTAACATCCCTTTGCTCATTTCTTTAAGTTGTTCGGGGTTATTAAGAATAGTATCAGGAAAGCTAATTTGTTGTAACTGGTTTACCTCTTGCTGGTTAAAAATTAAGTAGCAATAGCCATTCATTCCGCCACGAATTTGCGTAGAGAGTATGGTTATGGGAGTTGACGATTTAGTAAAAAGCTCTTTTTCGTACGAATTATAAATTACAAGGTCTTTGCTGCGAATGAGTACTTTCTCCTGGGTAAAAAATGACAGGGAGTCGCCTGCTTTGGCAAGCCCAATGTTAATTACTTCGGTTGCTAAATCTAACTCCAGTTTGTTAAAAATGTGGTTCATTATATATTGGTGTTTTCTTTAAATAGGTTTCTGAGTATGGTGGCTATATCCATCACCATACATACATTGCCATTGCCCAAAATGGTGGCACCACTAAAAAGTTCTACATTATCAAGTGGGCTTGCCAATGTTTTTTCAACTATTTCCTTTTGTTGTAATAGCTTATCCACCACAAAACCAACGTACTTGTCGTTATACGAAACAATTAATACATCCATTTTATGTTCTTTATCATTTATGCTATTAAAACTCTCATGTAAATGTCCGTTTTCGCTTATCTGGTGTATCCTTTCTAATTTAAAAAGGTCGTTTATAAAAACGATAGAAATGGTTTTGTCTAAATACTTAGCCATTAATCCTCTGTTAATTTTATGAATATCTTTTTTCTTAAGCGAAATAACGGCTTCGGTGTAGGAGAGGGGGATGGCAAACTCCTGATTGGCCATTTCAAACAGTAACGCCCCTTTTACGGCCATTGACGAGGGCAACGATAGTGAAACAGTGGTGCCTTTACCTATTTCTGTGCTAACACTAATTTTACCTCCAATGGATTCGGTTGCACGTTTAACTACATCCATTCCTACTCCCCGGCCAGATACTTCGGTTATTTTTTCGGCATTGGAAAAGCCGGGTTCAAATATGAGCATTAGAATATCGTCTTTGCTCATTTGCTTGGCAAAGACAGTTGAAACAATCCCTTTTTCTATAGCTTTAGCTAATATTATGTCATGGTTTATGCCATTGCCGTCATCGCTTACTTTAATTAGTACAGTATCTTTTTCATTAAAGGCCGAAAGCGTAATTATACCTTCTTCGGGTTTTCCTTTTGCAGCTCTTTCTTCGGGTAGTTCTATGCCATGGCTTACAGAGTTTCGCACTAGGTGTACCAACGAATCGCTCATTATTTTAAGGATGTTCCGGTCAATTTCGTTTTCGGTTCCTTCCAGTTTAAGGTTTACCTTTTTATTTTCAATACTGGCTACATCTCTTATAATCCTATGGAATTTATTAAACATAAATCCAACCTGAACCAACCTTACGTCCATTACTCCATACTGTAGGTCGGAGGTGATCCTGTGAAGCCGTGAGTACTCTCCACCTCTTCTTGACCCCCTATCTATACTTTTAGCAGTAAGGGTATCTTTTTCTATAATAAGTTCGCCAACCAAATTAAGCAGGTCGTCTAGTTTTTTAACCGGTACCTGTACCTGATCTGAAAAGGCAATTTTTGAAGCAGGTTCGCTCTCAGGCTCTTCTTCGTCATCAGGCTCATTACTTTCTTCAGTTTCCCCAGTTTCTTTAAGCTTTTCAGATTTCACTGTTTCTATGGGTGCACTTTCATTGTTTACGTTTTCCTGTTGGATCGTTTTTTTGTTACCGTTACCATTGTCACCATTATCTTCTGTTACAGCGGTAGTTTCTATAGGCGTATCAGTAGCTTGCATACCAATGGGTGGTGCTTGCTCTGTGCTGTAGTCAGTAGCAGTTCCTGTTACCGTTTTTAAATATATATTTAGTTTAGTTCTAATACCTTTATAACTTACTCGTTTGCCTGTTTTAAGGGCTTCAATAAGTTCACCCATTTTATCGCACGCTTTAAAAAGGTTGGTAAAAAGATCTTTTGTAAGCTCTATTTTTCCTGATTTTACTTCACTAAAAATATCTTCCATTACGTGGCCAAGCTCTGCAATTTCTACAAAACCAAGCCCCATTGCATTGCCTTTTAGTGTATGCGTAACTCTAAAAATGGTATCTATCACCATCCTATCCTCAGGTTTTTTTTCTAATGCAGTAAAAAGTGTATCAAGCTCCCCATGGTGCTCAAAGGCCTCTGCATAAAACATTTCTTTGTATTCTTCTTCTCTACTCATAATAGCTTATGATAAACAACTAACTACAAAATTTCCTACCTCTTGTATAGGAACAATACTATCTATCTTGCCAGTTTTAATGGCTTCTTTGGGCATTCCAAAAACAACAGACGTTTTTTCATCTTGCGCAATGGTAAATCCTCCTGCTTCTTTTATTTTTTTTATCCCATTTGTACCGTCTTTACCCATTCCGGTAAGTATTGTGCCTATGGTTTTTTTACCGTAAACATCTGCTGCCGACTCCATTAGGGCATTTATTGAAGGGTTGTTAAACTCTTTAAAATGTTTTCCGGTAAAACTTATTACGGTTTCACCCATCCTGTTTTTACGCACAATCATGTTTTTGTTTCCTGGGGCAATTATTACTAAACCAGGAGATACTTTCATGTCTTTTTTTCCCATAACCACTTCAAGCGGGCTCAATTTATTAAGCCGCTGTACAAACGAGGGTATAAAATTTTCGGGCATATGCTGTGCTATAAGTACAGGTATGGCTAGGTTTCCTGGAAATTTAGCTATTACAGCTTCTAAAGCAGATGGCCCGCCTGTAGATGATCCAATTATAATGGCATCGTATGGTAGCTTATCGGAAAACGTATGATGGTGGGTATTTGCATTAATTTGTGTATGCCCTAATTTAGACAAATCAGCTTTTGAGGCAAGTATTACTTTTCGGATAAGCCTTTGCTCAATATCTCTTATTCTGGTGTTGTTTTTAGCGGGTTTATTAATATAATCGAAAGCACCAGCCTGTAGTGCCTGTAATATGGGGCTTAAATCTGTGTTGCCTAATGAGCTCAAAAGCAAGACAGGTGTGGGCTTTTGTTTCATTATTTGAGTTACCCCATATAAACCATCGTACTGTCCCATAATCATATCCATTACTACCACATCGGGGCTTAGCTCAATGGTTTTTTTTACGGCCTCCTTACCATTGGAGGCAGTATCAACCACTTTAAGGCTGGCACTGTGCTGCAAAATATCGGATACGAGCAGCCGCATAACGGCCGAGTCGTCAACTACTAAAACATTAATTGCCATGTGTATCTTAGGTTAGGCAAATGCTTTTTTAACTGCAGAAATTACCTGATCAGAAGTAAAAGGCTTTAGGATATAATCTTCTGCACCCAATGCCAAGCCTTGTTGCACTACAGATTCCTGTCCAACAGCACTTATCATAATTACTTTTGATTTTAGGTGCTCTTCGTCTTTAATTACTTTAAGAATATCCAAGCCAATCATATCGGGAAGGATGTTATCTAATGTAATAAGATCCGGTTCCAGTTCTAAGGCCATATCAATGCCTGTCTCTCCGTTTGCAGCCTGCCCCACAACTTCGTAACCTGCTGCTGTAAGGGCATCACTTAAAAGTGTGCTCATGTACATAGAGTCTTCGATTATTAAAATTTTTTGTGCCATAGTTTAAATAGTTGTTATCTTGTTTAAATTTTCAATTTCTATTAATTTAAAAATATCTACCAGTATAATAAGGCGGTCGTCCACTGTAGCCACCCCTTTTATACACTCTTTTTCCAAAGCTGAAAACTGCATAATATTAGAGGCAGTGTCAATTTCAGAGGCGTAGGTAGTAAGTGTGTTGGGTACTTCTTTAACTAATATTCCCAGTTTATACTGCTCGCTGGCAATTACCAGAGTATAAGAGCCGGCTGCTTCTCTTTCTTCTTTAATAAGGTTTAGCCGCTCTTCCATATCCATAATGGCTATAATGCTGCCTCTTATGTTTGCTACACCTTTTATGTAGCTTGGTGTCTGTGGTATTTTGGCTATTCCCGGAGTTATTACTACTTCTTTTATATCATCTATTGATAAGGCGTATTCTTCTCCTGCCAGCTTAAATACTATTAACTGTAACCTCTCACTGCTTTTAATTTTTTCCTGTTGGGCAGAGGACACTTCTTTTTTTATCTCTTCGAGCGTAACCTCTTTTATTTCGTCTGTCATTATTATAACATTTAGGTTTTACTCTTCCAATTTAAATTTACCTACGCTTTCCAATAACTGATTTGCCACATCGGCAAGGTCTCTGCTGGTGGCGGATACTTCATCCATTCCTTCGCTAAGGTCTTTTGAAGAAGCTGCAAGCTGTTCTGTACCAGAAGCCGTCTCCTCAGATACCACCACAATTTTTTCGATGTTTTTAACCGTGTCATTAACAGAGCTTTCCTGCACTTCGGTTGAAGTCATTATTTCGCCCGAAAGCACAAAAGTTTGTTCGCTGGAAGCATCAATTGCCTTAAAGGCTTCTTCCGCATCCTTAGAGGCTTTATTGCCAGTTTTTACGCTTACTTCCATTTCTTGAATGGCTTTGCTTGCAGAATTTACATCTTTTTGCACCTCGGTAATTACTTTTTCAATTCCTTGCGCACTATTTCTTGAGTCTTCGGCAAGTTTTCTTATTTCTTCGGCTACTACAGCAAAGCCTCTTCCGGCATCTCCAGCTCTAGCGGCTTCTATGGCTGCATTAAGTGCCAATAAATTTGTTTGCGAAGCAATGTCGGTAATTACGTTTAATGTTCTGGCTATTTCTTCCGATCGCTGGGCAAGCACATCAATGGAGTTTGAGGTAACTTCGGCCGATTTTAGTATTTCGCCCATACTTTCTACTACCGAGCCCATAGTAACTACGCCTTCTTTAGAACTGTTTTTTCCTTCTTCGGCAGTTTTATTTATGGTTTGTGCTTTTTGAGCCATTTCCTGAGCAGACTTGAGGATGTCTTCTATAAGCTTAGAAGCTTCGTCAATCTGTTGTGCCTGGTCTTGTGCTCCTTCGGCCATTTGTTGTACTGCTGAAGACATTTCTCCGGTACTGGCCTTCATTTGTTCGCCTTTGGTGGTCATTTCTTCTGATGAAGCTGCCACCACACCGGATATGTTTTTTATTTCGTTAAGGGGTTCCACAATGGCATCAAGCAGCTGGTTAATAGACTCACTCATAAGTTTAAAATCTCCTTCTGCTTTTGTGGTATCTAACCTTGCGGTAAGATCACCTTCGTTACTTGCCAGCGCAACTACTCTGTTTATTTCATTTACTGTATCTTTTATATCGCTAATGTCATTGGCAATTTTTATTACCTTAAACAGCTTTCCATCATTATTTCTAACAGGTGTAAACGATTCGTTTATCCAGGCAACAGTGCCGTCTTTTCTAATTCTTTTAAATTCACCTTTAATGGTTTTTCCATTATTAAGCTCTGCCCAAAATTGTTTGTATTCAGGTGCTTTAACTTCTTCAGGGTCAACAAAATCACTATGGTGCCTGCCTAATAGTTCACTTTCGGTATCGTAACCCAGTGTATTTACAAAGTTTTGGTTGGCAGCAATCACAAAACCATCCATCGAAAATTCTATGGTTGCCCAATCCTGGTTAACGGCTCCTTTTACAGCATCATTATTTACCCTTTGTTCTACTTCTTCTGTAATATTATTGGCTATTTTAATTACTTTAAGAATGCGGCCTTCTTTGTCTTTTACAGGTGTGTAGGTAGCGTTTAGCATCACAGTTTTTCCGTTTTTATCAACACGCTTAAACTCTCCTCTTTTTACTTCGCCACTGCCAATTGTTTCCCAAAATTCTTTGTATTCGCTGGTGTTTGTATAGTCTTTATCGCAAAATATTTCATGATGCTTTCCAACAATTTCTGATTCATTTGCATAGCCCATTGTATCTAAAAAATTGCCATTGGCGGTAATAATATTGCCTGTTGGGGTAAATTCAATATAGGCCCAACCCAGATCAAGTGCAGACCTTAGAGCTTCTGATTGTACTTTAGCTTCCATAAGCTCTGTTATATCATACCTAATTCCAATGTGCGATTCAGGCTTTCCGTTTTCATCCATTATGGGTGCTATATGGGCATCTACCCAATAATGAGATCCGTCTTTACTACGATTTTTAATGATGCCTGTAAACATTTCGCCTTTACCAATGGTGGTCCAAAGTTCTTTAAACACAGATTTGGGCATGTCAGGGTGCCGAACAATGTTATGATTTTTTCCAATTAATTCTTTTCTTGTATATTGGGCTACTTTGCAAAATTTATCATTTACATAGGTGATAATCCCCTTTTTATCAGTCATTGAAATAAGGCAAGATTTGTCTAATACCTTATTTTTTAAGTCCAGTTCTTTTAACTTGCTCATTATTTCATCTGGCAGTTTATCATCCTTTTTTTTTGCTTTAGTAGGTTTTGTTTTTTCCGGAATTGGCGTTTCGGTTGTTTCCGTTGTTTGCGTTACATTTTTGCCTAGTACCATTTTTATAGTGTTTAATTTTTATTCTTTTGTTTTGTTATAATCGCGTATTCGGCTAGATACATTTCTGTGTGCATAGTTAAATTTCGTGCCAATGATAAAAGTGCCTAAACGGGCTAATTGACCACTTTAAAACATTAAATTTTCCCAAAATGGGATTACTTGTATCATTTTTGCCTTTTATTCTTGTTTTATTACATATGTTTTTTTACTGTAGATGCCATCATTACCTTCTTCTTCATAATCATTTTCTGCATAGTCCATTATTTCATGGATTACATTATCCAGTGTTTGGGCACATTCAACCATTCGTGCAATAATTTCTCCGTTTAAAGGATCATTTTTATCGCTGAGCTTAATAATGTTGGCAAGCCCCAATATACGTGCAACAGGAGCTCTGGCTGTATGAGCCTGTAGCCATGCAATGCGCATAAGTTGGTCATTCTGTTTTTTTAGCTTTTCTTTATTTTTTTTCAGCTCAGTTATATTATGGCAAATAACCACCATCGCTTTTCTGCGGCCGTCTTCATGGTAAATTGGATACCTGCTTACATTAAATTCTTCTTTAGAGCCATTATACATAACAAACTCTGTCATTTCTGTGGGTGTTCCAGCTATCCAGGTTAGTTCATCATTATCATGAAATAACTCAAAAACTTCTTTAAATAGAGGGCGCTCATTAACCATTTGAAGGTCAGTTTTGCCAGCCCATTCGCCACGTTTTACTTGAAAAAGATCCATAGCTGAAGTATTAATAATCAACCATTTCCCTTTTCCATCTTTAAAAAAAATAGGGTCGGGTATTGAGCTAATCAATGCTCTTTTTTGCTCAAAAGCAGAATAAAGATCTATTTCAGCAGTCTTTCTTTGATCAATATCAACTGCCGTAATAGATACGCCTGTAATTTTCCCCTGATTGTCGTCAACCGGATAATAGGTAACCAAAAACCATATTTCTTTTCCATTATTTAAAAAATCCACTTTTTGCTCAAGTACAATTTCTTGTCCGGAGAGAGAACTTTCAAAATGTTTTTCGAAATCTTTTAGGAAACTACTAAAATCAACCAAACCGTTGTTTTTGCTGTTGCCTATTTTGACACCTCGCAGCAGCTTTGGCCTTTTACCAGCAGCTTTATTAAAAGACAGTAGCGTTCGGTTTTTAGCTATAAAAAATTGAAAGCCATGCGAATTTTCGAAAATGGCTCCAAGTTTTTCAACGGTTTGATAAAATTGTTCCTCTTCTCGCTTTTTTCGCTCGGTTATTATTATTCTAAATGAGTAATACTTTATCGGTTTTCCGTTGGAGTCAAGTTCAGGCTTTATAAAGCTTTCTACCCAATATAGGCTTCCATCCTTAGCTCTGTTGCATATTTCGCCCCTCCAAGTATTGCCATTCGAAATGGTTTTCCACATATCTGTAAACAACTCTTTTGGGTGATATCCAGAGTTAATAATACTGTGGCTCTTGCCTATCAGTTCTTTGCGGCTGTATTTAGATATTTTGCAAAACTTATCGTTCACATAAGTGATTTTTCCGTGTTTATCAGTTATGGAAACAATACTGTTTTCTTCTAAGAAGCCAAAATAGAAGTTATTCATAGTGCATATTGTATAATAAAAAAAACAAAGGTTTATAACATACCTTTGGGTATAAGTTAGTTTTTACAACATACATTGCTTACAGTTGTAAGCAACCTGACTTAACATTAAATCAGTTGTGGTCTTGGTAGGTTTTTCTTAAGTATTCATATAAATATATATATGAAAATATTGCGAATTGCTTTACTTAATTTTAGATTTGCACAACTTAATTTGTTATGAAACGTAAATAATTATCTAAATAAGTTCAAACTTTTCTCAACTATTATCTTAAAATGGTTGCAGTTTAGTAAACTAAAAAATAAGTTAGTAAATAAAAAATGTTGCAACATTGTTCAAATATATTAGTATATTTTCTATTTTACAATTAAATATTAGAATATTTTCTGCAACCTGTAATGTATTATGAATATAGCCAATCGAATTAAACGATTTATAATTGCTAATAGCCTGAGCCTCAGTGAATTTGATAGAAGTATAAATGTTGCCAATGGTTATATCGGAAAACAAATTAAAACAAGAGGTTCTGTTGGGAGTCACATAATAGAGAAAATAATCTCGACTTATCCGAATTTAAATGTGCTCTGGTTAATGACGGGCAAAGGCGATATGTTTTACGCGCCTGAGATTAGTGCTGCAAAAAGTGATACCCAGAAGGAAGATAAAAGGAATAGGTCGGATTCGCAGGATCTTGCCTTAATTAATATTGGCTCGGAAACTGTTGATTTAATTGTTAAAACTTTTGAGCTGTATGATACTTCATTGCGAATGGGTAATGAAATTAATTTATTGGAGGAGGTCGAATCTGATAAGGATAATTTCCAGAACTCAAGCGATCTTACTTGTGTAAGGTACAAAGGTGATGGCATGTTGCCCACTATAAGCCACGGTACTTATATGATAAGCAGAAAAGTAGATAAACGAGATTGGATTGCTGCGGAGGATAATTATATGTATATAGTGTCTTCTACAAAGGGCGTGTTTATTGGAAGGTTGGTGAACAAGTTTGCAGAGGGATATCTATTATTATTAAAAAATAGCCCTGATAAAGAAAAGTATCCTGATGTTAGAATCAATGTTTCGGAGATAGAGTCAGTATGGAATGTAAAAGGGTATATACTTTCGCCTGAACAGAACGTATATCAGCCTGAGGGTCTAGCAGCAGCCCCTATATCTACTATTGAAGAAAAGCTGAAAGGCTTGCTTAAAGAAGTTGAAAAAATAAAGAGTGAACTTCATACTGTTAAATCTTCCAGAAAAAAAACAATCTTATAATCCAGTGTTCCTCAACTAGCTTTTTATCAGCCAATGTGGCACCAAAATACTTGGCTACGTCTATTTTAGTGATGCTAAACTCTTTGTCTGGCCAGGGTTTATGGCTTTTACCATAAAAAAATACTTACGTAGATATTCCTTATCCCGACCTCAGGTTTAAAAATGTGGGCAAATGGAAATCATAAAAGCTATGTAATAGCTGCTGTACTTTTGTAAAGCTTCTACTCTGTAATCACATAAGGTTATTGCCTATGTT
>CAZZML010000020.1:11771-16120 GCA_964654735.1 uncultured Roseivirgaceae bacterium
GGATTTAAGGTATTAAGTGGTATTCAAAACTTTATTCTTAAAACCAGCTAAATAATCGTAAAATTGACAATTAGAGATTACTTTTGAATAAATATCAACCAAAAAGGTATTGGCATCAATTACGGATAGACGAATTGATGCTTTTTTTATAAACAGTTTTTCAATCTATAAAGTTATCCTGAACTTGTTTCGGGATCTAGTTTTAGAATTGAGAATATTCTGGAATGAATTCAGGATGACTGTTGGGCAGAAATGTATATTGATTAAATAATAGAATTATGTGCGGAATTGTAGCAGTATTTGATGTAAAACAGACAAGCGATCAACTGAGAAAACAAGTGTTGGAAATGTCTAAAAAAGTGAGGCATAGGGGGCCTGATTGGTCAGGTATTTACAGTAATAATAATGCAATTTTAGCACACGAACGGTTAGCCATTGTCGATCCTCAATCGGGTGGGCAACCTTTAATAAGTGCTAATGGCAATTTGATATTAGCAGTGAATGGAGAAATTTATAATCATCAGGAAATTAGAAAAGAATTAGGTGATGTGTATGAATTTCAAACCAAATCTGATTCAGAAGTGATACTGGCTTTGTATCAAGAAAAGGGTGTTGATTTTCTAGAAGACCTAAACGGCATTTTCGCTTTTGCCCTATATGATAAAACTAAAAACACCTATTTAATTGGACGTGACCATGTAGGCATTATTCCTCTCTACCAAGGTTGGGATGCAGAAGGGAATTATTATGTAGCTTCTGAGCTTAAATCGTTGGAAGGTGTTTGTAAAAAAATTGAGGCATTTCCTCACGGGCATTATTATTATAGCGAAGATGCCAAACCAACCCAATACTACACCAGAGATTGGCGGGAGTATGAGAATGTAAAAGACAATACATCTGATATTGCTACCTTGC
This sequence comes from uncultured Roseivirgaceae bacterium, assembly GCA_964654735.1. Lineage (GTDB taxonomy): Bacteria > Bacteroidota > Bacteroidia > Cytophagales > Cyclobacteriaceae > JAKISE01. The sequence goes on from CAZZML010000020.1 coordinate 12,687, forward strand.
GAAAAGGATTGGAGGATGCGGTTCACAGACAGTTAATGAGCGATGTGCCTTTTGGTGTATTGCTTTCAGGTGGGTTAGACTCCTCGGTAATTTCTGCCATTGCAAAAAAGTATTCAGCTAAGCGAGTGGAATCTGGTGATACACAAGAAGCCTGGTGGCCACAACTTCATTCATTTTCTGTAGGATTAGAAGGCTCTCCTGATTTAAAATATGCGCAAGAAGTAGCAGATTCAATTGGTACTGTGCATCACTCCATAAATTTTACAGTGCAAGAAGGCCTGGATGCTGTTCGGGATGTAATTTATCATTTAGAAACGTATGATGTAACTACTGTTCGAGCAGCAACACCTATGTATTTGTTGGCTCGTGTTATTAAATCAATGGGGATAAAAATGGTGCTTTCTGGTGAAGGAGCAGATGAACTTTTTGGTGGGTATCTGTATTTTCATAAAGCACCAACTGCTGAAGAGTTTCACAAAGAAACAGTTCGTAAGTTAGATAGATTACATCTTTACGATTGTAACCGTGCAAATAAAGCCTTAGCGGCCTGGGGTGTTGAAGGTCGAGTGCCATTCTTGGACAAAGAATTTATGGACATCGCGATGAATGTGAATCCTACAGATAAAATGTGCGGTAGTAATGGTAAAATGGAAAAGCATATTGTACGCCAAGCCTTTGAAGATTATTTGCCCCAAAGTGTTGCCTGGAGGCAAAAAGAGCAATTTTCAGATGGTGTGGGCTATGATTGGATAGACAGCTTAAAAGAAATTGTGGAGAAGAACATTACCGATGAGCAGATGGCTCAGGTGTCGCATCGGTTTACAGTTAACCCTCCGTTGCAAAAAGAGGAATACTACTATAGATTGATTTTTGAGGCACATTTTCCATCAGATGCGGCTGCAGCAACTGTGCCTTCTGTACCTTCCATTGCGTGTAGCACCCCAATTATTTTTGAGTGGGACAAAGCGTTAGAGAAAATGAATGATCCATCGGGTAGGGCAGTAGCCAATGTGCATAATGAAGGGTATAAATAAGGAATAATTTCCACCCTCCCCTCGTTTCAAACGAGGGTGAGTCTATAACTTCAAGCTAATTATTTCCAAATACAACCTCAGGCACCTTCCAGGTAATAGAATCTCCTGAAATTCCGCGTGAATTACTAATTACTTCCATCGATTTTGGAGTAACCTTAATAAGTACATACCCCTCTTTTTTATTGGGATAAAATGTAGTCCATTCTTCTTTCCAATGTGCTTCTTTTGCCTTATTATTATCTATAACTTCGGCTGTTCCGTGTATTGTCACATAACCCGAAGCATCGCCATCTAAATAATATAAGGTTACTCTTGGATCTCTTTTAATTTGGTTCACCTTCCTGCTTTTAGGATTTGTGCCAAACCAAATAGTAAAATCATTTTTAATAGGTAATGTTTCCATTGCTCTAACACTTGGTTTGCCTTCTTCATCAATAGTAATTAAAGCGCAAGTAGGTGCAGAGGATATAATTTCTCTTGCAGCATTAATTAACTTAGAATTACTTGTTGTGCTTTGAGAAAACCCATTGACTGCAATTAAACTTAGTAATGTTAAAGTTGGCACTAGGAGTTTATGAATGCTAGCCATAATTGATTTTGGATTATTTGAGGAGAGAGTAATAAAGTAATTGGGGTTCAGGTTATTAATTATAAAACTGCAATTTAAATATAAATGATAAATAATTGAAGAATTGATGAGGTTAAACAACTAACACAAGATGCAAATATTTAGTTAATTTTAGCAAATGAAAATCATTATTCGACAAGAAATTCCAAAGGATTTTTCCTTTGTGTTTTCCCTAATTAAAGAAGCTTTTAAAACAGAGCCTTTTAGTGATTTTACAGAACAGTATTTAGTAGAGAGGCTTCGGAAGTCAGATGCTTTTATTCCAGCACTATCTCTAGTAGCTGAATTGGAGGATGAGATTATTGGGCATATTCTACTTACAAAGATTAAAATTGTAAACAATTCTCAATCTTGCGATTCATTGGCGTTGGCTCCTGTTTCTGTTATGCCAAATCATCAAAATAAAGGAATTGGGGCACAACTTATACTGCAAGCTCATGCCAAGGCTATTGAATTGGGCTATAAGTCCATTATTCTCTTAGGCCATGAAGGTTATTACCCAAGGCTTGGGTATGAAAAGGCTAGTAAGTTTGGAATTAAACTCCCTTTTGACGTACCTGATGAAAATTGTATGGCTATTGAGTTGGTAGAAGGTGGCTTGAATGGAGTAAGTGGAACAGTAGAGTACCCGAAGGAGTTTGCGTCATAGTTCGAATAAATATTTTACAGTATTTTTAAGAACTAATTTTCTCTAACACAGTTCTAATGGCGCAATCAGATTCTACACGAAAAACAAACCCTATTCATTACAAAAAAGGGTGTAGATTTATGCACAATCATTGCAAACACTTCCTTTTCCAAGTTGGGGGTTTGTTGGCATTACTGATAAACTAACTGCACAAATTGATTGTTTGCAAATGGAGTTTGTTGCGGTTAATACGTATTTTTTTTGGCAATGGAAAAATAAGAAAAAGAAATAAAGTGTTGAAAATCTATAATATACTACCCCTAGCTCTCATTGGCTAAGCTATTCTGCTTTTGCTCAAACGCCTCCTTGCGGTAATGATTATGGAAGTGCTTCGGACGAAACAAATATTAGTGCACAAATGCGTTATGGCACAATCACAGAGGCAGTGAATGCTATTAATCAAGCTAAAAATACCCGTGGCACCTCCTTAGGATGTCCGCAAGAAGTGGTTACTTATGCTACGCCCAATATTACTGAGCCCTTTTTTCAGCTATCGAAAATGTGTGGAGTTCTGTGCACGCTCCTGCAATTGAGGCCTACTCAGTTTCTTGCCCTAGAATTGGAAGATATGAGAGCAATGCAGCTTTGGGTGCTTATTATGCTATGCAGGCAGGGTATTTTACGAATACGACCAAATTAGGGGAGATTGCTGATATGATGTACGACCAGCAATATGCTTCTTGGAATATAGATAACCCGACCCAACGAAATGAAGGTGTTTATGGATATTTAAATGTACCAAGTAATGATGATTGTTACATTGGTGGAATAGTAGGTTCTTCAGTAACAAGTTTATGTGCAAGCCTACCGCAATATTGTTTAACCTATACAGGTGGGCAATTTGCGAGTTTAAATTTTGCAATTAGTGGGCAAGATGATAATACCAATACATTTGATGGCGGCTTGGCTTATGACCATGGATGGGTTGGTATTCAAATGATTGAATCTGCCATTATGCAAACTGATCCCAGTCTTAAACAGAAGTATAAGAACTCTCTATTATTGGCAGGCCAATATGCCATTTCGGAGTATGCAGTTAAAAATCATAATTATACCGCTAAACTTATTTGGCTATTAGCCGAAT
>CAZZML010000020.1:16220-18114 GCA_964654735.1 uncultured Roseivirgaceae bacterium
GAATTGGGAGCAGGCAGCCTGGGCTATGTGGAACTCAGGCTATTTTAATACTTACAGTACGCACTCTGTTTGTGTAGGGCTATTTTTGCTCGTAAAATCTAATACAATCTATAAGCCATTGGCTACGCGAGATGATTTTGTATTAGGGGTTGATAGAGCAATTCCGAAGGAAACATCTATTGATATATACCCGAATCCGTCTGATAATATCTTGAAGATTGATTTTGCTAATCGCACTATGCAGGAATCGAAATTTATTATTACCAATAGTAAGGGTAAACAGGTAATGAAGGGTTTTATAGATGCAGAATCATCTCAGATTGATATTCGCACACTACCGAATGGAGTTTATATAATTACTACGTTTGAGCATGACAAAATAATTTTCTCATTCAAGTTTATAAAGGATTAGTTCGATAGCAATTTTCCATTTTTATGATATTTGAAACTTTAAACTCACGTTTGTAGGTATGAATTATATTTTTAGAGTAACCCTGCTTTTCTTACTTGTTAGCTGTGCTAAGACAGAAGTAAAGCCAATTGAAGACTTAGATTTCTCACTAAATTATTTAACACTGGGTATCTCTTTTTCACCTGTTGCTAACCAGGAACAACGGAATTTTACAGCTCCGTTATTGGGGGAATTAAATGTAGGGTTTATAAGAATTGGCGAGGATTGGGCGTTGAGAGAGTCCACACAAGGAAATTTTAATTGGACTCCTCTTGATGATAGAATTAATTGGGCATTCGATAATAAGTTGAAAGTATTACTAACTATTCAATCTACCGGGCCAGATTGGGCATGTAGTACATTGCAAAACGATAACTCATGTGTGTATAATACTACTGCTGAGTTTAAAAATTATGTTGAACTTTTGCTCCAGCGATATAGGGGTAAAATAGATAAAATCCAATTTGGCAACGAGTGGCAATCATACTTTTGGTATATAGGCAGTGAGCAGGAATTTACGGAAGCAAGTAATATATTATTTCAGGCCGTTCAAACATATTCGCCAAATACAAAAATGGTTTTGGGAGGGTTTACAGCTAGTTCCTTACGTTTTTTAGCTGGCTGCAATGGTAAAATTGATTCGTTTTATGATGATGAGGGAGTGTTTTATGATGCGGTTTACCTAAGCAGTAATTGTAGCAGCCCGGATATTCAAGCAGTATCGAGTAGAATTCAATATGTTATGGATAATGCCCTGTATGATGAAGTCGATATCCATTTATACGATGATGTGGAGAATTGGGATGAGTATTACCTCAATTTTAAGGAAATGACCACCAAGCCAATTATCGTATCAGAATTTGGAGGGCCAAATATGAATTATGAAACTTATTCAGATACATTTCAGGCCAATAGGCTTTATGAGTATATTAAAAAGCTAGATAGCTTACAAATTGAAGAGGCCTATTATTTTAAGTTAGTAGAGGGAACAGACAACCCTGCACATGCCAAATCTGGCTTAATAAGAAGTAGTGACTTAGGAAAGAAAGAAAGCTTTACTATGTTTAGAAAATTTACTAATTAGTATTAGTTGAAATGGCTAAGTTCTAAACAATACAGCTAAAATGCTTATATATTCCACTAAAACCGTCCCTGCAAGTCATTCCGCAGGAATCTTGACCATGTAGCCTGTTACTATAAGCGGCAAAGATTTCTCCGTTGCACTACGAAATGACATTCTTTAAGTTTTAACCCGCATTATGCAATAGAGCTTCTATTACTGTAACTTCTCAATATCCGCAGGCAGTTTTTGGATTTTACTTTTAGAATACACTTTTAAAAGCCAGAAAGGGACTTTTCTCTTTTTAAGTTTAAAGTTTACCTGCAACTATTGAGAAGTTACCTATTACTAATACAAACTACTGCAAATCAGTCGTTTCACTA
>CAZZML010000021.1:0-18079 GCA_964654735.1 uncultured Roseivirgaceae bacterium
TGGATGTCTACAGACATTGTAATCCCAACAGAAGTAGAACTACAACTATTAACATCACTTCCAGAAACCGTGATTACTTCTCCATTGGAAAGCCCCGTGGTTGTATAAGTGCTTAAAACCCCAGGACCTTGCACACTAACACCATCAACAAAAAATTCATAATTAGAAGCCCCAGAACCTGTAAAAGTCACCTCCTCTCCGATACAGATTGTATCATCGCCATCACTGCTACTTAAAAGAACAGTTGGCAAAGCATTAACAACCACATCTATAGCGGAGCCTGCACTTTCACAGCCAACCGATGTTTGGGTTACATACAACCTGTATGTTCCGGGTACAGTATTATCTACTTCTGCAATAGTTGGAGTAAATGGTGAACCTGTTCCTACTTGATTCGTTAAACCAACATCATCATACCAAGTATAGATACCTCCACCCGAAGCTATAAGTGCAGGAATAGCATCATTTACACATATTGGAACAGGACTTGTGGAACTTGGTGGAGAAGAACTTTGAACAGTAATTGCTTCTTTATCGGATAAATCAACTGAACAATTAGTTGTTAATGTACTGGAAGCAACTACTTTGATAGTTAAATTAGCCGCTAAGGTTGAGCTTGTTAACACCAAGTCAACACCTGTTCCGGCAAACGTAGAACTTAATGGGTTGTTATTAGAATCATCTTGTAATTGATATTCTACATTAAATTCACTAGATGAAACCGTAATCTCAGCTGTTTTACCAAAACAAACTGTAGAATTGGTTGGTGTAACGCTTAACCCGATTAATGGTAACGGTATAATTGTTTGTGTAATATAGTTAGACGTGGCAGAACAAGATCCTGATTCATATACTATAGCATAGACTTGATCAGTATCATTTAGTGTTGTAAGGTCATAAGTATCGTCTGTACTTGCTGCCTGCACTAAACCGCCATTGAGATAAAATTCGTAAGTGACAGGTAATGTAGGACCTCCTCCATAAACAGCTGTAAAAGTTACTGACTCACCATCACAACTTGTATTTGCAGTAGCCGAACTCGATAACGAGGCTGTAAAACCAGGATTTACCGTTGTTGTTATCCCAGAGCTTTGATCGGTACACCCATTAGCATCTGTCACAATTACTGCAATATCATCGCCTGTATTTAAGGTTGAAGTAACATACGTATTGGAGGCACCAGATTGAAGAGAAGTAGGCGTGTTATTAGTTCTCACAAACTCATAGCTAGCCATACCACCCAATGTAGCTGTAAACGCAACCTGCTCAGTGTCACAAATTACATTATCTCCGTCACTCGACACAATCGTTGAGATAGGTGGGTTATGTGAGATCAACGTTGCATGGTTCTGTGCATCACCAACAGAGTTGTTATTCATAGAAATAGAACCACCAGTTCGTCTAATTTCACCACTTCCTGCAGATGTTGCTCGAACTCTAATTCCTGAAATGATAATGCTATTAATGGCAAAATCCGAAGTCGTCCAATATCCCACCCTTACAATAATATTAGTTGCTGTTACAGTAATTGGAGTTCCCCCCAAGCTTACTCCTGAGCCAGTAACAATAACATTACCTACCCCCGATTCAAATTCAAAAGCCCCCCCAACAAAGCTCATAACATACGTTTCAATTGCATTCGGAGATGGGAAATCGGTTACATTTTGTTCAGCAATGGTTATATCACTTAGATTATAATAATCACTTGTAGAAGGGCCTGCATTCAAACAAATTGAATTTCCACCTGTAGCCGGAGTAACAATTGTCTGTCCGAACGAAGCAAATTGTGCAATTACAAAGAAAAATAGAAAAGTAAGCTTGTAAAGTATATTCATGCCAACTAGGCTAATTCGGTTAGATAATATTTTAATATAATGAATAGGTTAAAAAGTAACCAGTTTTTGTAAAGAACCATAATTAATTACTTCATTTCTCCATTGCTTTTAACTTTAATTAAAAAAACCTTTTTCTGGCCTTTAAAACCTGCAGTGCCTGTATAAACAACAGAACCGTCTGTTAACGAAATTACTTTGCCAGACGTATAAGAATTTTCTGTGCCAAAATTTCGTTCCCAATTTATAGTACCAAAAGCCGATGATTCTAAAATTGATGATGACGTAATAGTTGAATTTTCAGGGGTTATATTAGCTGAAATTAAAAAATTATTAGATGCTGTTAAACTAAAATTCACTCCTCTTATTAATTTTCTAGATAAACTCTGACCTGAGCCCAATGTGTACGCTCCAACAGAAGGAGATTCATTTACATTAATGAGGTATGTTTCGTTTTCTGATGATGCTAACATTTTATACGAATCATCGCTAATTTTAATTACATCAACCACTTTTGAATTATTATAATCTTCTGCCAAAGGAGCATTAACTGGAGAACCTAACGATTCACGATATTGGTTGATAGTTAGTTTTGGTCCATCAGGTGAATTAACGTATCCAAAAATTAAATAATTAATTGTTTCAGTACCAGCAGGGTCATATCGGTTTATCACCTCAAGTGCCTTTATAAATACTGTTTCATTACCAACGGTAGTTGCACTAGAAGGGTAAGATAAAGAATCGGCAATAGAAAAATCTTCATTTACTACTGATATCAAGGATTTTCCTTTTTGGCTAGGGTTACCATCTACAATAGGCCCTGTAACTAAATAACCGCCTGAACTCAACGGGGAAATTCCATTAGTTTTAAAGGAATTATTAGCTAAGGGAAAAATTATGAAAGAATTAACAAGCCCACCATTGAGATCGATCCTAAGAAGTACCATTTTGTCAACTCCACTTATAGCAGAGGTGCCTGCGACTACATATCCAGTATTTTCTACCAATACATCAGTAAAAATATCGTTACCTCCGATGCCTTCAAAATCATAAGTTTGAAACCACTCTTGGTTGCCCAAAGCATCTACTTTTATTAGAAGGTAATCTGATGTTCCATCAAACTCTGCAATAGAGTTTCCTCCAATAATAAACCCACCATCGGGTGTCGATTGAACAGAAACACCTTCTTGATCGCCAGTTGCTCCATAAAACTTTATAAAGTATTCTTTGCCCAACGGATTTATATTATTGGAACTGTTACATCCTGCCATTGCAAAAAGTAGTAGAAAAAATATTTTTTTATTCATCTTTCTTCTTCTTTTTAAATATACCTCCAATAAATGACTTGGCGGTAATTGACCCTCTTTTTCTCGGTTTATACTTTGGCCAAATATAACCTACTGTTAGACTAAACTCGTTTTGCCTAAAGTCGTTATCTTGTTGTTGGTATGTTAAAGTGTATTTATTAATGCTCGGTTCACGTTCAAAATTATTTTGAGTATCTTTATTTAATCTTTTAGATAATCCTATTTTATATCTAACATCAATAAAGATATAATTATAATTATATCTTCTTTTTAAACCTACTCCCAGTATTGCTGAGTGCATAAATTGATTTCTTATGGATGTTAAATTAAGATTATTATCTTCAGTAATAAAAAGTCCTCCTTCGCTTCTATTAATGTATAATCCATTGGTGTTAGTTAGCATATTATAGTTAGGGCTATAACCAGCATAGATATATGGGTAAAATTTATTGGCATAAAGTGTATAGCTAAGTATAAGTGGGAGCCCTACATTATAGGATTTTTCTTTTAGGTTAATAAAGTCTTTGGCATTGGAAACTTCCTTTTTATTAAATACTGTATTTTCATACTTAAAGGTGTTATAACTAAATTCAGACTCAACGCTAACACTCACATTTCTATTCAAATGAATATCTAGCGAGCCAATAAATAAAAAACCAGCTCCTGCCCTATAAACTTCCTTATTATCATTTAGATTATGGGAACCATTTAGCTCAACTACCGAAACATTAGTAAAATTAGTTCCGCCTCGAGCTCTCCATGAAACAATAGGCGCAGTAATATATTCTTTACTTAAGTGGAGCAATTCTATATGGTTAGTTGAATCCACCCTATATTCAGGATCTAAGCCAAGGAGGTCTAAAAAACTGTGTTCCGCAGAAATGGGATCATCGATGTACAAATATGTTAACGTAAGTAAGCGATAGGCATCAAGTTTATCTTGATCAGAAAATCCTTTTTTCAAGCATTTTTCTAACAAAGCAGGAATACCGTACAAGTGTCCCTCATTAAAGCTCGCTTGTGCTTTTTTTAAATTTTCAGTACATTGAGCCTGAGCCTGCTTCGAAAAAAGGACAGTTATAACAAGCAAAAAAAATAGTAAATTCTTCTTCATTAAAAAATTCTATGGGTTCTCTTCTATTAATAGGTTAATACAGGTATTTCTAAATTCAATATTATTTCCTACATATCTGTCCCATTCTTCCAATGTCATATTTCTTTTAATGTGTTTACACATTTCATCTGCCATTTGCTCAGCATCTAATGCCCATTTCTTAATCATACCATTTTGAGTACCAACAATCAAATACTTATCGTTTTCACTGAAAGCAACATCCCAGGCATAGGTTGAAAAATTATCCTGCATTACAATTGGCAAATTATTTAAGTTATACATATTCCACAATTGCACTTTGTTATCAAAGCCTGCAGTTGCTAGAAAATTACCATCATGTGAAAACTCAAGTGCATTAATTCGCGAAGTATGGCCTCTTAATGTTCTGAAAATTTTATCGTTTTGAACACTCCATAAATACACATTATGGTCTTCTCCTGCAAAAGCGATGAAAAAGTCACCACTACTTATCTTTACATCATGAATTGGCAATCCATTGGTTGACTGAAAAAGTAATTTTTGTTTTCGAGTAATCAAATTAAACTGTATTAATTGACCATCTTTTGTCCCTCCTACTAACCAAGTGCCATCTTCGCTCACATCAAAAGCAATTAGATTCGCGCCTAGGTTTTGGGATAGAACATTTTTCTTGGTGTGTACATCAAACACATTTAAACTGCCTCCATAACCTAAGGAAATTAATTTTCCATCTCCAATAAACTGAACCTTATATACTAAACCTTTGTGCCCTTTGATTGACAACGGAGAATCCGAAAGGTTCGAGGCATTATATAAATCAATTGTAGCTGAATCACTCGCAACGGCTATCCATTGTTCATTATTACTTATGCTAATATCTCTTAGTGGGTAATTATAGCTATTCCCAATAGTAATAAACCCTGCCTTTTCATTATTAAGATCCCATTTTCTTATTGATCCATCGCTTGAAACAGAATAAAAATTATCTTTTTTTCCGAATGCCAAGGATTTAACAGCTCCTATATGCCCTTTGAATGTGTTATAGTCAGGGCCAATAAATTCGGCCATCGCATAATAGAGTCCATCATAAATATACTTATCATATTCATCGCCATCGAATGCTTTATTAAACTGATAAGCCTGCTGAGCAAGCAATCCTCTCAAATTATCATCTGGCTCTTGCAATGATTTGGTTGACATGGACTGTGCAGTAGTTAACATTAAATACCTAAGTGCTTCACTAGTTTTGGCAGTTGCAACTTGAGACGCAGAATCAGCTTTTTCACGAGCAGTAATCGAAATATCTCTTTCTCTTTGTGCTTCGTTAGAGGCATTCCTAGCTTTGTTTTCACTTGCAATAGCCTCTAGATATGCAATATTTAGCTTAGCAACGGTTGCTGTTAATTCTTTATTTAATTCATCAGCCAATTGTTTCTGATCCTCTGCATCATTTTGAGCTAACCTAGCTTTTTTAGTTGCAGCCACAGCATCTTCTCTAGCCACAATTGCAGCCTGCTTATCAGCTTCCGCAGCAACTTTGCCTGCCTCTGCTTCTATTCTTTGTTGAATAGCAAATACAAACATAAATATGGCTATAATCGCTGCAAATCCTAATATTATGGCCATTACCTTGGCCTTCTTTAAATCTCGTTTCTGCTTTAATTCTAAGCTTTTCTGCTCCGCTTCATACGAAACCTTACTGGTTTCTAAAAACACATTGGCTCTTTCAAAAGCTGCATTATATCGCTCAGCCCATTGCCTTGTAGGCAATTGCTTTTTTTGCCAGTTTAATGCTAGCTGCAAATCTGGCGGACGCCAAAGTCCACTCCTGCCCACCTGGTGCATTTCGGCTGCTTCCGAAATACGAGAGTACATCTTTGCAGAATCTGTTTCTTCTTCTACCCAAATGCGTAACCTTGTCCATATCCGCATTAAACTCTCGTGCGATATTTCCAGTACTGATTCAGATGTTAGCTCGATGGGAAGAGCCGGCATTAAAAGCGATCTTCCTGGCTTTCTAAAATGCTCAACTATTTCTATAACTTCTAAATGCGATACCGCTGCAATAGATGCAATTTCTTTGATAGAGCTCCTTCTTCTAGTTCCAAAATTATCTTCACCGGTTTCTGTTAATGCTTTAAATAAAACTTCAGCTATTCGTTTTCCTTTATCAGTCAGTTCATCATAGGCTTCATCAGCATGTAAGGAAAGAGCATCGGATATTTTTCCAATAGCATTATAATGCCTAATGTCGATCTCTTCGCCCTGCTCTCTATGTTCAATCCAATACTCCCATGTTCGCATTAGCGCATGTTGCATAATGGGTAGTTGATCTTGGTTATCTCCTATTTCTTTCAATAATCGGTTCACCAACCTTTCCGAAACTCTACCTCCACCAACTGCAACTGGACCTTCTATGGCAATTCTTTTTTGCTGGCGCGACATCAACGGAATTACATAACTACTTTTATTTATATGATCAGTTAATCGGGCGTATTGTGCACTTTCACCAATAAAATCGGAGCGCATAGTTGTGGCCACATAAATTGGAACTTCATCTTGCTCAATTGCATCCATTAATAAATTAATGAATTGAGAAGCCTCGTTCTTATTTTCAGAGTTAATCTCTGCATATCTATATAGCTCTTCAAACTGATCAATAAGAATTAATAGGTTTTCACCACTAACAGCATTATAGTGTTTGGCTATGTCCACCAAACCTTGTGAACCTGTTTTTAATAAAGCTGTAGTTACCCTATGCTTAATGGTATGATCTTCTTCGCTAGAAGATGAAATTGCAACTCGCTGTAAAAGCGCTTCGGCCAAATTTTCTATGGGACTTCCTCCTGGTCTTGAAACTACAACATTCCAATTTGGACCTTCACTGGCCATAAACCCACCATATAATATAGGAATAATCCCACAGTGCATTAAAGAGGACTTGCCACTACCTGAATAGCCTAATAAGGAAATGAATCTATTCTGAGAAAGTTTTAAAAGAATTTCATCAACCTGATCTTCTCTACCAAAGAATAAATGGCATTCATCAATACCAAACGGACGAAGCCCTGGAAAGGGGTTTTTAAGGTTATTCGAGGCTTCTAACTCAGACTCAAACAACTCTTCTTCCGCTTCGGATCTATGTAAACTATAGTTTAGCACTCAGGTTTAGTTTGATGCGATTGGTTATATAAGCACTAAACTAAATAAAATAGGTATAAAATAATAATAATGAACCTTTTTTACGAGATTATGCAGTTAAATTACTAAAGACTGATTGCGCAAAAGTTATATTGTCTGCCAGCAAATCGTGCCATAAGTCTTTATCAATAACATACAATTTGGTGTTTTTATTGGCAACAATAATAGCAGATTCCAATGCTTTATCATCAAGCACCAATTCTCCTATAAACTCCCCTTCACCAATATTAGTTTTCACCTCACCTTCTTGGTAATAACTTAAATTGCCCGTAACTACAATGATAAATGAATTAGCCAATTCTTTTCCTAAACTAAGTGTATCTCCGATATCAATGGTTTTTTCTTCCATTGAATCTGCCATATAACTTAAATCTAAACTAGATACCTTGTTAAAAATATACACAGATTTGAGGTAAAGTGTTTTTTCGAAAACCAATGACCCTTTTCCTAAGGTCTGATCCCCTCTAATTCTTGCATCACATATTTGCTGAAAGTCTTCACTTAATCTTGCAATGTGTTCAAGGTACAAGTCTTCACTTATTTGAAATAATGCCCAAGCCGCCATTTGCTTAATCATATCATCAGGGTTAAACAAATTCGCAATAATATCGTTTGTGTAAACCTTCTTTTTTAATGCTCCCATGTGGTATAAAACACAACATTTGGTCCATCTATTACTTTGAGTAAAATCTCTATTGAGTAAAAATTTTAGTGCCTGAATTGAGTTTAAATCTACTCTAGGGTAATAGGGTTCCAGTTTTTTCACTTTTTCAGTAACTGAAATATCATCTAATACAGGTATAATTTTATTTTTCAGGTCTTCTGAAAGAAGTACATCTAACATTTCAATAGCTAAGGTTATACCCTCACTTGTGCCGCTTTCTAGGTTTTGTTTTACTAAATGAATAGATGCAGGATCGTACAACATTGAAAGAAGTGTATAAATGTGCTTTATGTCATTTACATTCTCTTCAAATAAGGATTCGCTTAGGTACTCTGAATACTCGTCTTGAGGAATTTCTAATGATGCAGCCAGATTCCAAGCAATATTTCCGATGTCACTTTCAATGGCATATTTAATTCTAGTCATCTGGCCTATATCGGCCTTAAAGCCTGCTTCACTTAAAGAAACAATAACTTGAGAATAAATTATTTTATCAGGAAAATCGATTTTAGACCATAATAATTGAATTGCATCTTCACCACCTATCCTTCCGATTAATTGTACAAGCTTCACCATTAGCTTTGCATCTTGACCTGACTTATGGAAACTATTATCTAATGGTTTCAACGCATCATGGCCAATTCGTACTAATGCGCTTTTTGCAAAATTCGAAAACCTTGAAGACGTAAGATTATTAACAAGTGAAATTAAAATTTCGTAAGAGTACTTTTTTTCTGAGGCTTTAATGGCTGCAATTCTAACTTTTGCATTATAATCAGTTAACAGTTCCACCAAATAAAATACAGCTTTATTCGACTCCATATTGCCTATTAACTCTGCTCCATATTGCCTGTCTTGCTCATTTTCTGATTTGCACAGACCGGCAATTCTTTTAACTGAAATGTCTCCGCTTGAAAGCAGGTTTAACAAATCCATTGATGATAGTTTATTACGGCCATCCTCAGCTTTCTTTTCGCTAGAAGCAATAATGTATTTATCAGATACAGAAAGTCCCTTAATTGCATTCATTTTTTCTTGAGCAAAATTTCTTACTATCTGTTTGGGGTGCCTCATTAGGCTGTTTAAAGAACTATTAATATAATTGGGATTAATTTTTTCTAATAATTTAAATGAAAACACCGACAATGCGGGGCTATCATTTAACAAATGATTTTGAATTGTGCTAACTAACGATTCATATAGCACATCAATTTCTTCAACATTAATTTCTTTTGACTCTAAACTAACTCTTAAGCGATTTCGGTACTCAGCATATAACTTGCCTGCCATAAACATCCATCCAACAATTACTATTATAACTAAATAATAAAAATGAATGGTGTCAAAAAAGCTAAAAAAACCTACAATTAATATAACTGATGCTGTTAATGCTTTGGCAAATTGATTTACAACCCCTTCAATTTTTGTTTGTATGTCAAACCTTATATTTGACTTTAAAGTCATAAAATAGATTTTGAAAGTAGGGTTTTCCAATGCTTCTCTTAAAAAAGTAACAAACAGTTTACTGATTGCTACGAAAATAAAGAAAATGTAAAATCCACTACTCCCTACATCATACCCTACTAAAAATGATGTACCTATTATTATTAAAGTAATAACTCCGAGTATAATAGGTAAAATCATTAACGAAACTTTTAAGCCATAATCAGCAATTATTCTATCGTTAAAAAAGGTTTGAAATATAAAGCTTAGAATTAAGATAGCTCCGTTAAACCACCCTAAAAATTGAGTTAACTGAATTTTTCCTTCAACCGTATCAGGGTACTGGATGGTAAGGACAGTTAAATAAGTGTTTTCAACCAATAAAAAAGCAAATACAGAAAAAGCTATAAATGAAGCTAAAAGAACAACATACTTATCTTTAAACATTTCTCTTATCGGAATTGTTTTTTTATTCTCTACGCCTACTAAAACAGATTCTAAGTTATAATTTTTTAAAACAATTGTTAAAAATATTAATGAACCGAAAGTACTAAAAGCACCTACTAACAAAAAATTGGACGTATCATGAAATACCACTACCCCAGAACCTACCATAAAAAAAGTAATAATGGCAGCAAAAAGTTGGCCTATATCAATTCCGCCTATAATTCTTTTCGATTGCCTTAAATCAAATATTCTTCCAAAAATGCCCCAAAAATTTAATAAGAAAATAGCAAATGAAGGCCCCATTAAGGTAAAATGTATAAAAGCCAGTTCATCACTAAACTCGCTTGGCACTATCTTAAAAGCAATGTATAGTCCAATTGTTATTGAAAAAAGTGCTGTAAGGTTAAGAAATGATAGTACTGAATACCTCAGTTTATTTTGCAAATAAACAAATATGCCGGTAGTAAAAACACCTGCAAGCCCTGCAGAGAATATACCCCAACTAATGTATTGCTCCCCTAATTGTGTTACAAAAAGTGTTTCAGCTGAAATTTGGAAAGTAGCCAAAAAAATACCCATAAAAAAGCCAAATCCCAGAAGTAAAAATACTGGGTGCTGTTCTTCTGGTTTTACATTTAAAGCTTTATAAACGAGCTTAAACATTGATCAAGATTGGTTTAGATAGGGCTATATTACAACAATTAGATAATTTAACCCGAATTATGCATTAGAAAACCTACTCCGTAGCAAAATAGCTTCAAATCAGTCGCTTAGCTAATTTATGGTCTGTAACCATAGCGGCCCCGTATAGCTATCGGGGTGCTTTTCGTCCATAAATTCCTGATTTATTGCTCCTTTACTACTCATAACGATTCTCTAATGCATAATCCGGGTTAAAATATAATAGATACAAAAAAGCCTCGATAATTACCGAGGCTTGTATTATTTTAGGTACGATATTAGTTCGTTAAAGTAGAGTCCACTTCCAATGTGTCTTCTGTTTCACCTGCATTATAAGCAGTATTTAATCCTTCAATTACATTGTTTGTAATATCCATTGAGCTATCTCCATACCAAATTTCACCACCAGTTGAATGCTTGAAAATAAAATCCAACTCATGTTCTTTGCCATAATTCTCAAGAAACTCAGCTACTTTTTCATAAAGTTCTTTATTTAATTTAGCTTCTTCTTTAAGCAGATCCTGAGTTAGTGATTGCTGATATTGTTGCAAATTTTGTTGCTTTCTTGTCAAATCTTCTTCTACTGCACGACCTTGTGCAAGGGTCATGTTATTCGCTGTTTTTTGAAAATCTTCGATTTGACGTTGTAAACCTGTAGCCCTGTTAGCAAACTCCTTTTCGTACTTAGCTCTTTTTTCTTCTAGCTGGCTGTTTACCTCTGCAAAATATAAATAGTTTGCAGCTAAAGAATCAGAGTTTACATAAGCCAAAGCTAAATTAGTCTTAGCTGTTGTAGAAGTTTCTGCTTCTCCTGTTGTTGCTTCTTTCGTTTCGCACGAAGTAAAAGCAATTAAACTTCCTAATAATACAAGTAATGTTGTTTTCATCTCTAATTAATATAATTCTAAATTTTGGCAAAGAAACAGTTTTGAAGTTTAACCCAAAAGAGAAATCAGATATATTAATAAAACAGAGACTACATTTCGTCTGCTTCCTCGTTTTCAAAGGTGTATAGGGTTTCGTCTAATTTTAATGTGTTAGAGTTAAACTCCCTAATAAATTTTTCAATTACATCGGCTGTAACTTCTTCTACATTTAAGCCAACATCCAAGCCAACCCCAAAATCTAAGCTTGTATCTACTTCAATATGTTCTTTCACTTTCACTTCACCTTCATCTTCCAACTCCAGAATAAGTTCAGTCATATAAAGTCCAATCTCTTCTTCCTTTTCAGTCAAGTTATGTAAATCACCATTTTCGTCTACAGAATACCTCATTGCATTAAATTCTGGATATTTTTGAGCGGTTCTATCTTCTGCCAACTCATACAATTCACTATGATGATTCAGCCTTAACGTATATATTACAGCATCGTAGATAACCTCTTTGTTTTTATATTTTCCAATAAACATAAAGTTTACATATTCTTCTCCATTGTCTTCTGACTCCGTTAGCATATATCCTTTAGTATTCATGCTAGATTTATACTCCTTAATAACGGCAGAGTCGAACCCTTCGTTTATTGTTGTCATAACAGCTAAATTTGTTGATAGAAAATTACAAAATATTTTTTGGAAGTAAAAATATCTACTTCATATATTTCCTTAAATCATACTATTTGTCTTCTCTAAACCACTCACTATACATAATGTAGTTATTTGCTGTACGTTCAAACACTCCTTTTCTATTATCTCCTACATTTTTTACTTTTTTGGCTGGTGTACCGGCATAAATACTATTAGGTTCTACAATGGTATTTTCTAACACAACAGCCCCAGCCGCAACAATAGAACCTGAGTGAACCTCAGCTCCATCCATAATAATGGCTCCCATACCAATTAGCACATTATTGTGAATAGTACACCCGTGTACAATAGCATTATGGGCTATTGATACATTATCACCAATGATGGTTTCAGCAGTTTGATAGGTACAATGAATAATTGCACCATCTTGAATATTTGTATTATTTCCTATTTTAATTGAGTTAACATCTCCCCTAATTACTGCATTAAACCAAACACTACAGTTCTCTCCCATAACAACTTCTCCAACAATGGTTGCATTTTCTGTTAAATAACAATTTTTGCCAAAAACTGGCGAAATGCCACGAACCGATTTTATTAATGCCATAGTTTATAAATTTGAATTTGTAAAAATGGTATTGAAAATACCAATAAACTAATTTTCTGCCATTATGTCATTTTAAAAATGGTCTTACTAACTTTGCAGGCCAATAAAGTTAAGAATGACCGATTTAATTAAAGATATAAGCATTATCTCAGAAGGTATATCAACAAATGAAAATAAAGATGTTCTTGTTTCTCAGAACACACGAAAGCTTTACATCGAAAGCTATGGTTGCCAAATGAATTTTGCCGATAGCGAAGTTGTTTCATCCATTATGAGCAAAAACGGATTTGATACAACTTCTGTACTTGAAGAAGCTGACATAATTCTACTTAATACGTGCTCTATAAGAGACAAAGCGGAGAAAACCATAAGACACCGACTAGGGCAATTTAATGGAATAAAAAGAGCCAATCCAGGCATTATTATTGGTGTACTTGGCTGTATGGCCGAGCGATTAAAAAAACAATTATTAGAGGAGGAGAAAATAGTTGATTTAGTTGCTGGCCCAGATGCCTACCGCGATTTACCAAATCTATTATCGCAAGTAGATGGAGGACAAAAAGCGGTAAACACCATCTTATCTCGAGAAGAAACTTATGCAGATATTAGTCCTGTACGGTTAAATTCCAATGGTGTATCTGCTTTCGTTTCCATAACCCGCGGTTGCGATAATATGTGTACTTTTTGCGTAGTACCATTTACGAGAGGACGAGAACGGAGCAGGAATCCTGAATCGATTATTAAAGAAGTAAAAGAGCTAATTATAAATGGATATAAAGAAGTTACTCTTCTGGGGCAGAATGTAGATTCCTACAAATGGTCTCCTAATCTAGAATTAAAAGGCAAAGCTCAAATAGAAAAAGCAGGAGAGCCTAATATTGTTGTGTTTTCAGATTTACTAGAACTAGTTGCCCAAACCAACCCTTTACTTAGAGTTAGGTTTTCAACTTCTCACCCTAAGGATTTATCCAATGAGGTGCTTTATGTAATGAGTAAATATGAAAATATATGCAATAACATCCATTTACCAGCACAAAGTGGAAGCACTCGAATTCTTGAACTGATGAACAGAACCTACACAAGAGAATGGTATATGGAACGAATTGATGCTATTCGTTCAGTATTAGGAGAAGATTGTGGAATTTCATCGGATATGATGACTGGGTTTTGTACCGAGACTGATGAAGATCAAAAAGACACATTGGATTTAATGGACTATGTAAAATTTGATTTTGCCTATATGTTCCATTACTCCGAACGGCCTGGTACCCATGCTGCAAAAAAATTAACAGACGATGTACCTTCGGATGTAAAGAGTGCCAGACTAAGTGAAATAATAACCAAACAGCGAGAGCACTCTCTATATAGGAACAAGTTAAATGTGGATAAAATTGAACAAGTCCTTATTGAAGGCTTTTCAAAACGATCAGATGATGATTTTAATGGCAGAACAAATGCCAACAAAGTGGTCATTTTTCCTGTGGAGAATTACAAAATTGGTGATTATGTAGATGTATTGATAACAGATTGTACATCGGGCACACTCATTGGAAAAGTAGTAAAACAAGAAATAGCCTAAATATGAACGAATCAGAATTACTACGAATTAAACAACGATTTGGCATTATTGGCAATTCCCCTTTGCTAAACCATGCACTTGAAGTTGCCATGCAGGTTGCTCCTACCGATATGAGCGTGCTTATTACGGGTGAAAGCGGTAGTGGAAAAGAATCATTTTCTAAAATAATACACCAACTAAGCGTACGAAAGCATGGCTCTTTTATTGCCATAAACTGTGGCGCTATACCAGAAGGCACAATAGACTCTGAACTTTTTGGCCATGAAAAAGGATCTTTTACGGGAGCATTAGATGCACGTAAGGGCTATTTCGAAGTAGCCGATAAAGGCACAATTTTTTTAGATGAAATTGCAGAATTACCATTAAATACACAAGCTCGGTTATTAAGGGTACTAGAGGTTGGTGAGTTTATTAAAGTGGGTGCTTCCAAAGTACTAAAAACAAATGTACGTGTAGTAGCTGCAAGTAATGTAGCATTAGAAGATGCCGTTCAAAAAGGTAAGTTTAGAGAAGACCTCTATTACCGATTAAGTACTGTGCCCATTTTTGTTCCTCCTCTCCGAGATCGCGGGTCGGATTTAGAGCTTATTTTTAGAAAATTTGCAGGAGATTTTAGTGAAAAATATAAAACTAAACCTCTAAAGCTTACACCTGAAGCAGTTGAGGTACTTCATAGCTTTAACTTTCCTGGCAATATAAGGCAGTTAAAAAATATTGTAGAGCAAATGTCAGTTCTTGAGTTTGAAAAAATAATTCAACCTGATATTATGCGCAAATATTTACCTTCCACCAAATCAAATTTTCCTGTTTTATATAAAGGTAATTCAGAGAATGAAAGTATTTCTGAGCGAGATCTGTTGTACAAAGTGTTATTCGATTTAAAGAATGATGTTACTGATTTAAAAAAATTGGTTAGCGAGATTATCGAAAATGATGGAGACATACACCCAAATATGGTAAATGACCATAAGCAGTTGCTAAATAGTGATACTGCCCATCAAATTCAGGAACCTATTCGTAACGAGCCAAGTAGTACTGGTACTCCTTATGTTATCGATGTTCCTAATAACTCATCTCCAACTACAGCTGACTATGAGCAAGCAGAAAAAATAGAAGACATTTCGCATGAATTGGAGGATGACGATTCGCTCTCTATTGAGAAAAAAGAAAAAGAGCTGATAATCAAAGCATTACGAAAAAATAATAGTAAACGAAAATATGCGGCACAAGATTTGGGCATATCCGAACGAACTTTGTACCGAAAAATAAAATATTATGATGTGTAAAGGAAAATCTCTAATTATTGGCCTATTGTTATTTGCTCCCATTGCTATTGGTACATCATGTGGCGTGTATAGTTTAACAGGCACCACCATTACAGCTGAAACGTTATCAATTCAAACATTTTTTAATGATGCCAATAACGGGCCAGCTAACCTTGCCGTAATTTTTACTGATAAACTACGTGATTATTATCAGCAAAACACGAGCCTTTCACAGGTTATGGATGAAGGCGAGTTGCAAGTTGAAGGAGCCGTAACTGGGTACAGACTTACACCAGTAGCTCCCTCTGCGGCTACCAGCGACCAAGTTAATGACCAAGCAAATTTAACTCGACTAACAATTACAGTACAAGTTGACTACATAGATTTAGAAGATGAAGAACAAAGCTTTGAGAAAAAAACATTCTCATTTTATGCAGATTTTGACAATGATCAAGGGCTAACAGCGGTTGAAGATCAATTAATTAATGAAATATACGATCAGATTATCTTAGATATTTTCAATACCACTGTTGCCAATTGGTAATTTTTTTATAGCTTTACTTTGAGGAAGAACCCTTAAACCCATTTTCCTCAATAGTTTGTGAAAAAGGAACGTTTCAAAGAAATTGTTAGTAGTTGCGCCTCTACGGCTGACGAAATAAAATCGCTAAAAAAGCTAGCAGACGAATACCCTTTTAGTCAAATTATTCATTTGCTTCTTGCTAATTCTTCTAAAAAAAACAACTTGGAAGAATTTAAACCAAGCTTAATGAATGCCGCATTTCACTCAACAGATAGAAGCATTTTAAAGAGCCTAATTGAAAATAACCTTATACCACCACCAAGTATAAAAAGTGTTAAGTCTTCTCCTGCCTTGGCTAGTAAAACAAAGCAAGAAGGTGCCTCAGAAAGTGTTATTAAAGAAATTATTCCAAAAAGTTCAGTTATTGATTCTGATAAATTGATCGCTGATGTGTTAAAGAATTTAGCAAAACTCCAAAAAATAAAAAAAGAAACGGCTCTTTGGTTGGATAAAAAACCTGAGTTAAAAACAGTAAAAAAGAAAACTGTTTCGAAAAAAATTACACCTAAATCAAAACCCAAGAAAAATTTATCGAAACCCAAAGCTCAAACTAAAATCATCGAAAAATTTATAAAAGAAGAGCCGCGGATTACAAAAAACTCATCGCCAATGAATGACAAACAAGACATGTCAAAGGAAAGCACTAAGATGAGAGAAGACGTTATTAGTGAGTCGTTGGCTAAAATATTTGTTAAACAAGGTAAGAATGGGAAAGCAATTGATATTTATAAAAAATTAATTTGGAAATTTCCACAAAAAAAGACGTTATTTGCAGCTCAAATTGAAAAATTAAAGAAAAAGTAATGCTATTATTTCTATTAATTCTTATCCTAATATCTTCCGGATTGCTCATCTTAGTTGTTTTGGCTCAAAACCCTAAAGGGGGTGGTTTATCTAGCCAGTTTGGTGGCTCAGGTGCAAGCAACATTATTGGCGTTAAAAAGACCAATGATTTACTCGAAAAACTAACTTGGGGGTTTGCTATTGCCATAGTTGTATTAAGCTTAGGATCTAAAACGCTTATGAACTCACAATCAGCTACAGAAGATGTTAGCCCTAATTTAGAAAGAGCCGGAGAACAACAAATTTTACCTCCTGCCTTGGATACTCCTACAGGTAATGGAGATGCAGCACCTTTGGAAGAAGAGCCAGCAACTGAAGAATAATATTTTCTACAAAAATATTAGGGGCTTAATGCCCCTTTTTTTGTGCCAAATTTTAACTGATACTGCATGCTAATCTGCAATATTGTCATATATGCACTTTGGCACACTAAATGATAATAAGCGGAGGTAATGCTTACGCTAGAACTAGTCCTACATAGTAATATTACGGAGTAGGAACTTCAGCAAAGGCGCAATAAAACTGAGTTTAATCAAAATTTATATAAAATGTCTAAAGTAAAAATAACACCATTAGCTGATAGAGTACTTGTACTCGCTAATGAAGCAGAAACTACTACGGCTTCTGGGATCATTATTCCAGATTCAGCCCAAGAAAAACCTCAAAAAGGAGTTGTGGTTGCAGCTGGTAAAGGCAAGGTTGATGAACCTATGACTGTAAAAGTTGGAGATAATGTTCTTTATGGCAAATATTCAGGAACAGAACTCAATGTTGAGGGTACTGACTATTTAATGATGAGAGAATCTGACATTTTAGCAATCGTATAATCTAAAATATTAATTTAAAATTATTATGGCAAAAGATATTGTATTTGAAAGTGAAGCCAGAGGGCAATTAAAAGCAGGCGTTGATGCATTAGCCAATGCAGTAAAAGTAACCCTTGGTCCTAAAGGAAGAAACGTAATTATTGATAAAAAATTTGGAGCACCTTCCATTACTAAAGATGGTG